>JANWLB010000094.1 GCA_025451095.1 Alphaproteobacteria bacterium | reverse complement strand
CGAAAGACATGAACAAAAAAGCGCCGGTGGCGCTGCGCATCAATCCCGACGTCGATGCCAAAACGCACGCCAAGATCACGACCGGCAAGACCGAAAACAAATTCGGCATCGCGCAGGACGAAGCGGAGATGCTTTACGATTTTGTCTGCAAGCACCCATATTTAAAACCACGCGGCTTCAGCATGCATATCGGCTCGCAGTTGACCGAGCTTGCACCCTTCCGCCAGGCTTTTGAAAAAATGGCGGAACTGGCGCAAAATATCCGCGCCAAAGGATTGAAGCTGGAATCGATCGATATCGGCGGCGGGCTGGGCGTGACCTATCATGATGAAACGCCGCCCGATCTGAAAACCTATGCGGGACTGGTGCGCGACAACATCGCGCCGCTGGGCACGCAGATCATTCTCGAACCCGGGCGTTTTCTGGTCGCCAGCGCGGGAATACTGCTCACAAAAGTCATCTTCGTGAAAAAAGGCGAAAGCCGCCGCTATCTCATCCTCGACGCCGGCATGAACGACCTGATGCGCCCGGCCCTCTATGACGCATGGCACACGATCCGCCCGGTTGATAACGGGGCTGATCGCGCCATATCGACTTATGATATCGTCGGCCCTGTTTGCGAAACGGGCGACACTTTTGCAACCGGCCGCCCCCTGCCGGAAATGAACCCCGGCGATCTTGCCGCCATCATGACCGGCGGCGCCTACGGTTTTGTTATGGCATCAAACTACAATACCCGCCCCCTGCCCGCCGAAGTGCTGGTTGATGGAAACCGCTTTGCAATCGTTCGCCCGAGGGAAGAAATAGAGGATATAATAGATAAAGAGATTGTTCCTGACTGGCTGTGATAAATCCTGATGCACGATCCTTTTGAGGCCGAAAAACGACCCTTTATCACCCACCTGCGCCGTTTGCGGCGGCGGGTGTGGCTGTCGCTGCTCTGGGAACGCGCAACGGCGGCTTTCTGGCGTTTCGATTGCTGGCTGCTGTTTTTTGCCGGCCTGTGGCTTCTGGGGCTGCCGGCCGTCTTCGGCACGCCCGGCAATGCGCTGGCCCTGATCCTGTTTCTCGGCGGCTTTCTTTATTTCCTCTACCAGGGCATGAACGCTTTCCACTGGCCCGACAGCCACGCAGTCGACCGGCGGCTGGAACAATATAACCGCCTCGCCCACCGCCCGCTCGAGCGCATCGGGGACAAGCTGGCCAACCCGCAGAAGGAAGCCACGCGCTCGCTGTGGCAAGCCGGCCGGAATGCCGCCTTCGCCCTGATCATGAAGCTGCGCGCGCCACTGCCCCGGCCTGTGCTGGCGGTAAAAGATCCCTTTGCGCTGCGCATATTCGTGCTTCTTGTCCTGGCGGCGGGGATTGTCACTGCCGGTTCTCAATGGCGCGAGCGGATCGCTTTCGGGCTGTTTCCCTTTTCCGTCCACTGGCAGGACCAGGTCAGCGACAATATCGTGGTCTGGATCACGCCGCCGGAATACACGCACATGCCGCAGGTGACGCTGCGTGGCAGCGGCAGCGTCAAGGACGCCGTCAATATCGCGCAGGGCAGCGTCATAAAAGCCCGCGTGCGCAACGGCATCGGCCGCCCGGTTCTCATGCTGGATGACCGGAAAATCCCGATGAAGCCGCTGGACAGCAAAAGCTGGGGCATCGAAACCGTGGCGATGCCCGCGCAGACGATGAAAATCGTGCAGTTTTTCCTGTCACGCGCCGCCATCCCCCTGCATTATATTCAGGACACACCGCCGCAGATCGCGCTCAAGGGCGCGCCCGTCATCCTGCCCAAGGGCACGCTGCAAATCCCGCTAGCCATCAAAGACGATTACGGCGTCACCGACCTGACTATGCATATGACCCTCGACCCGGCCGCCGGCAGCCTGCCGCTGGGCCAGCCGGTCGAGGATGTCCGCGCGGTCATGAGCGGCCCGAACGCCGACACCGAACTCAAGCCGATCTATGACATGACCTGGCATCCCTGGGCGGGCATGTCGGTAATCATCAGCCTCGAAGCCAAAGACGCCCTTGGCCAGACGGCGGCGGTCGAACCGCTGCACATGACCCTGCCCGAACGCGCTTTCCTCGATCCCGTCGCCAGGCAGCTTGCCGATATCCGCAAGAAAATGATCCGCGAGCCGGTCGACTCATCGCCCGAAGCGGCGGCGGCGCTGGAAAAGCTCCTGATGAATCCGGACCTCTACCGCGGCGATATCATTGTTTTTCTGTCCCTGCGCAGCATGGCCTCCCGCCTGCATTACGCGCCCGGCACGATGACCACGGCGCTGGCCATCATTCCCCAGCTCTGGGACACGGCCCTGCGCATCGAGGATGGCAACCTGACTCTGGCCGCGCGCAATCTGCGCGACGCTAAAACGGCGCTTGAAAACCTCCTGAAAAATCCCGATGCCACCGACGAGCAGATCGCGGCCGCGATGGACGACCTGCGCATGGCCATGGGCGCTTATCTGCAGGAAGTGGTCCGCGAGATACAAAAACGCATGGCCGCAGGCAATATGGGGCAGCAGGCCTTGTCGCCGCAACTCATGGCCCGCAGTCTTGACGGCGAGGCGCTGGCGGCGTTTCTCGACCAGATGCAGGCCGAGGCGCAGCGCGGCAGCCGCGACAACGCCCGCCAGATGCTCTCGAAGCTCCAGCAGCTTATGGATTCGCTCGACCCGTCGGCGATGAGCGGGGAAATTCCGCCCCAGCTACAGGCGCTGGCCGAAGGCATCAGCGCCCTGCAGAAACTCATCGAATGGCAGCGCGAGCTTCTCGACCGCACGCAGCAGCACGCGGCGGAGATGAAGGAATCCGGTGCGCCGGTCTATCCGGATTTCCTGCCGCCGGAGGAAAACCTGTTCGAGAAATGGGGCGAAGGCGCCATGCCGCCCGCGCCGCAGGAAACGCCGCGCGATGTCAAGCAGCCCCCGCGCAAGGTCAGCACGCAGATCGACAAGACCGAGCAGGAGCGGCTGCGCTTTCTGCTGGGCGACATCATGCGCGACGCCGGCGAAAAACTGGGCGACATCCCGGGCAATCTGCAGGTAGCCGAAACGGACATGAGATCATCTTCCGGCAATCTGGGAGAGAACCGCCCCGACCTGTCCGCCCCGCACCAGGAAGAAGCCCTGAAGAACCTGGAACAATCCATGGAGCAGATGAACCAGCAGATGCAGGCCATGATGAAAAACATGGTCATGCTCTCGTTCGGCATGAGCCAGCTTGACCCGCTCGGCCGCCCCATGGGCCAGAACGAAGGACAAGGCATGTTTCCGGGCTCGCGCGTCAAAATCCCCGACGAGGCCGAACGCAAGCGCGCGCTCGATATTCTCAAGACGCTCCGCAAACGCGCGGGCGAATTGCAACGGCCAGATTATGAGCTGGATTATTACCGGAGATTAATGCGGCAGTTTTAAAAAACTGCCATCCCGACTGGAGCCCTGCGCAGCAGGGCGGAATGGAGGGATCTTGTGAGGTTTAAACCGGGTCAGATCCCTCGGCTGCGCTCACCTGCGATGAGCTTCGCTCGGGATGACAAAGTTGGTTCAGGAATTTCTCTCCGGCCCCTTCTCCCCCATCCGCTGCCGCAGTTTTTTCTCCACATACGGCGTCACGTAATGGCCGAGACTCTTGCCGTTGAAATGCCCGATCTCGCGCGCGAGGCTTGATGATACGATCTGGAGATCGGGTTTTGTCGTCACGAGAAAAACAGGCTTGAAATCCTTGTATTCAAGATGCCCCGCGACCAGCGAGGGATATTCCTTGTCGAACTCCATGCCCAGCCGCAGGCCCCGGACGTAAAACGGCGCATTGTGCGCCTCCATGAATGTCGCCGTCAGGCCGTCATTTCTCTCGACGCGGATGTCACAGGAAAGCCCCGCCTTTTTCAGGCGCGGCCTGACCACGGTGTCGATCTCGTGGCGCATCATCTCAGTGCGCTCGTCATCGGTGAAAATCGGGTTCTTGTCTGTGTTGACGCCGACCACGACATACAGCTTGGGCAGGAGGCTTGCCGCCTGAAAAATAATATCCAGATGCCCGCGCGTCACGGGATCGAACGACCCGGCATAGACCCCGGCCTTTTTCGGTGCTTTTTTACGGCTCATGAAGCCGTTTTAGCCTATAGCACATTTATTTTCAATAATTATTCTTTACCGCCACTAACGCCAAGGGCGCCACGAAATCGCAAAAGCCGTGGCGTTCGTGGTGATCGTGGCGGTAAAACCTTTCTAAGGCGTCAGCGTCAGGGCCACACTGACGTCCTTCACATCATTAGGAAGCGACGGATAAGACGCCTTGAAATCGATCTCCCCGTTAGGCCCAACCGTTTGCTGCGGCGGTTCGCTCTGCCAGGCGTCGAATGTGCTGCCATCCTCTTTCAGCAGCGTCATCTGCAGCGGCGGGATATGCGACTCGCTGCCGCGCAGGTTCACAATTTTTCCGGCAACATCGAGAACGGTAACGCCTTCGGCATTCATCGTCGCCACCGCCGTCATGCGGTCGAAGGTCAGCCCTTCGCCCGCGATGGGCGGCGCAATCCCCGCCAGTTCATAGAGCTTGTACGAAGGCGGCCACTGATGCACGACCGTATCGCGCAGCGTGTACAGCGCGCCGGCGATCATGAAGAACAGCAGCGCCGCCGCCGCATAACCGGCAAGACTGCCGCCCGCTCCGGCCTGCGCGGCTGCGGCCACGTCCTCCGGCAGCGCGGGCAATCCCGATCCTTCCGGGATCGGCCTCACCGCTTCGGGGATCGGCTCGACGTCATCGGGCAGGTTCAGCTCGCCCAGATCATCCGGCTCCTGGTACCATTCATGGCTGCAATTCGTGCAGCGGACGCGACGCCAGTCCGGTCCCAGCGCATGGGTGTGGACCAGGTAGCGCGTATGACAATTCTGACAAGTCAAAATCATTTCAAAAGCCTGTATAACCCTTTATAAATTCAGTACAGCGTTTCAGCAAGGAAGGTTAGAATATCGTCCATATGAGAATTGTCGCGCTTTTTCTTTTATTTATGGCTCTAAGCCCTCCCCTGCAGGCCGCGGAAAACAAGCCCTGCGCGGGGGAAGACAAGCTTTGCCTGTTCGACATGCTCGAACAAAGCACCACAGCGGTCACCGAACAATCATGGCAGGAGTCGACCTGGCGCGAGATGGCCAAGCTCCTGACCCATCAGGGGCAGGAAGCCCGGGCGGTCTCTCTTATTTCCAGAATTAAAAGCCCGGATACACAGGCCATGACCGTGCGCGGCATCGGCATCGCCGCCGCCGAGGACGGCTGGATCGACCGCGCACGCTACGACGCGCTGTTTACGCATCTCAAGGCGGAAGCGGCGAAAATCGCCGACCCGCCATCGAACGCGATCGCCATGAATTACATCGCCGACGCGCAGGCGCTGAGCGGCGATGACGCCGGATCGATGGAAACGGCCCTCAGCATGGCCAATCCCGAAATGCGCAACAAGGCGCTCTATGACTCGGCGAAGTACCAGGCCGAAGGCGGACGGCTCGGCGCGGCGCTGGCGGGCATCGCCGCCATGGATGACCCGGCCTTCCGCAACAAGGCATGGCGCGCCGTGTCCAAGATTTTCGCCGATGCCGGCGACTACGATAACGCCCTGCGCGCCATGGAGCCGATGGACAACGCCTACCAGAAAGCGCAGGCGGTGCTATATATATTGACCAAACAAATCGTGCCGGAAGAGGTATCGGTAGAGTAGTTTAAATCGTCATGCCCGCGAAGGCGGGCATCCGGCATAGACAGTTAAAACGATGAATGAGAAAAAATTCTACGTCTATATAATGGCCAAAGGACGCAACAGCACGTTTTACGTCGGCGTAACATCAGACCTGGCAAAGCGCGTTTAAGAGCATAAAAACGGCATCACTGATGGTTTCACAAAGAAATACGATATTAAAAATTTGGTCTATTATGAAGTTTACGATGATGCCGAAAATGCTTTCGCGCGTGAAACGCGCCTGAAAAAATGGAACCGTCCATGGAAAATGCGCGTGATTGAGGAAATGAATCCGGACTGGAAAGATTTATATGAAACGGTTTGTGGTTAACTCAGGAAAAAGATTCAAATGCCGGATGCCCGCCTTCGCGGGCATGACGGTCTTGGGTGTTGTGCAATGAACGGCATGAACGCAGTAACACGGTCCATACAGCGCTTCGCTCTTCTTAGCCTGATTGCAGTCGTCGCCTTCTGGCACGCGCCAGCTTGGTCATACACGCCTGCCACACCGGCATGCAACATGCCTGCCCCACCACGTCCTGCCGGTGAAGAGGAAGTCTTCAAAGTCCACTTCATGAATCTGAACGTAATTGGCGATTCAACCCTTCCTTTCAACCAAAAACTGTGTGACGGCTACGTCTATCAGTATCTCCGGAACGCATTCTCACAGAACGAGTTTACGAAAGACATGACGATCTACGGGTGCGGCAGTCCCGAGGGAACGATAACCCCGCCGGAACACCGGCCAGACACTATATTTGTGGATATAATCTTTGATACCTTCCCCGCTGACACATTCAAGCAGGCGATCGATTTCCCGATCCTGACGATGGAGTTACGGATGCACCGGTTTGCGCCGGTCCAGCACGTGTATCCGGACGGCGCGACTGTATACCCCATCCCTGTGACGAGCGATCAGGCCGTTTTTGCCGAGGAATTTGATTATCGTCTCAAAGATGTTCTCGACACCGTTGTTCGGACGACTACTTTCGGCGGGACACTGCCGACCCGGCAGATGAGCGATGCGGAACGTTACCTCAGTGTCCATGCTATTAAGGAGTTACTGCAGTGGCATAGAAACGAGCCGGAAAAGATTTTGGCGGTTTACCGAGACCAGTTAGCGCTATATCGACAAATGGGCCGGCCGATGCCCGCCGACAGACAGGATCTCTACACGCAATTCCTCGAACAGCATCACATTGAACTACCGACGGGAGATCAACAGTGATCCGTTTTGAACATGTAGGACTGCGATACGGCATCGGGCCGGAAGTGCTGAGCGACATCAGCTTCGCGCTCGAGCCCGGCTCGTTCCATTTCCTGACCGGGCCGAGCGGCGCGGGCAAAAGCTCGCTGCTCAGCCTCATGTTCCTCGGCCGCCGTCCGACGCGCGGCCTTGTCACCATGTTCGGCCAGAACATCAACGGCCTGTCCCGCGACCAGATGGCGCCGCTGCGCCAGCGCATCGGCGTCGTGTTTCAGGATTTCCGCCTTCTTCCCCACCTGTCGGCATTCGACAATGTCGCCCTGCCGTTGCGTATCCAGGGCTGCCCCGAAAAAGAAGTTCGCAGCAACGTCACCGAGCTGCTGGAATGGACGGGTCTGGGCGAACACATGGATGCCCTGCCCAGCACCATGTCCGGCGGCCAGCAACAGCGTACCGCGATTGCGCGCGCGGTCATCACCCGCCCGCGCCTGCTGCTCGCGGACGAGCCGACCGGCAATCTCGATGACGATATCGGCCTGCGCCTGATGGGCCTGTTCGACCAGCTTAACAAAATGGGCACGAGCGTTGTCATCGCCACACACAACATCACGATGATGCAACGCTTCAATCACATGCGCCTCGTGCTCGACAAGGGGCATCTTCATGTCGAGGAGCCGCGCAACTGGATCAGAAAAAAAATGGAAGGCGTGTTTTGAAAAAAGAACGCGCCGTCGGCAAGGCGCAGGAGCGCCGGCACTACGACCTGCCCCTGAACAAGGGCGCGGGTACGGG
>JANWLB010000093.1 GCA_025451095.1 Alphaproteobacteria bacterium | reverse complement strand
TTTCTGTTTTCCCGGCCGTACCGAAAACTTCCTCAGGATCGCAGGGCGCGCCGGCTTCCATCCGCGTATAATCCCCGTAAAGCCGGAAATCGGAAGGGGACGCCATCAGGCCCAGACTGCGGCGCAACGGCTTGGCCTCCTCAATTCCGTTCATGATCGCCATGTCCAGCCACATCATCGATGCCGCCATATCAGCCTGACCCGACCGCCCCACCTTCGCTTCACGGGAGATAGTTTTAATCCCTTTGTCATTGATCTCGCTGATGCGCTCGCCCGCGAAGATCCTCCCCAGCTGGAACTGAGCCGGGCCGTAACCCTGCCGCGCCGCCCGGCAGTATAGCCGAAGCGCCTTTTCCGGATCGGCAGCCTGCTTCGCCTCGCGATAAAGCTGCTCCATGTCACCTTCCTGGGTACCGGGCGCTCCTTCTTCGCCGGCAGCGGCCGGCGTCGCGGAATCGGGCGTCTGAACATCGCGCGAAACCGGCAAATCCCCGGCACTCTGGGCCCGGGCCGGAAGCGAGGCAAAAGATACGCCCGCCGCCAGCAGGCATCCGGTCACAAGCATAAAAATCACCTGATTCTTCGCCATTTTTCTTCCTTTTGGGGCCTTTTACCACTCAGCTTGCAATTTGCAGCACCCGTCTCTAGGATGCACCATTGTCAGCTTTTTGACTATACGCTAATGGGGAGCGGGCCCGGCGCCTGCTGCAATAACGGGCATTGAAGAGCTATGGGAATATCCCCTCTGGACACACAGACAAGTACGCAAAAAATTATTGTGAGACTGGCGCAGAACCCGGCGGAGATCGCCGCCGCCCAGCATCTGCGCTATAAAGTCTTTTATGAGGAATACGCCGCAATTCCCAGCCCGGAAATGTCCCGGCAGCGCCGCGACTTCGATCTCTTCGACGACATCACCGACCACCTGATCGTCATCGATGAATCGATCGCCGACCCGCTGCAAAAAATCGTCGGAACATATCGCCTGCTCCGCCGTGAGGTCGCCGAGCGCCACAAAACAAGTTTTTATACCAGCCACGAATACGATATTGCACCTCTTCTCAAAAGCGGCGCCACGCTGCTGGAACTCGGACGCTCCTGCGTTCTGGCCGAATACCGCACGCGCCCTGTGCTGCAGCTTCTGTGGAAGGGCATTACCGATTATATGCTGGATCACAATATCGGTCTGATGTTCGGCTGCGCCAGCCTGCCGGGAACGGATATTCAGGCGCTTTCGCTCCAGCTGGCCTATCTGTATCACTATCACCTGGCACCTGAAAAACTGCGCCCCCGCGCACTCAAAGGCCGCCTGATCGACATGAACCTGCATCCCAAGGAAGAAATCAATGCCAAGGCCGTGTTCAGCTCCCTGCCCCCGTTGATCAAGGGCTATCTGCGACTGGGCGCCGACATCGGCGACGGCGCGGTCATCGACAATCAGTTCAACACCACCGATATTTGCATCGTGCTGCGCATGGAACAGGTGACCGCGCGCTATCGCAAATTCTATGCGCGCAAAGTCAACCGCGATATCCCCGGGCCCGAAGATTCGGCCTCGGACAGCGCATTGCTGGCCGCCGCCGGGGGCGGTGGCTGATGGTGACGGCCCGCGCCGTTTTCCGGCTCTTCCTGCTCTTCCTGCTTAGCTGCGCCGTTGTCGGATTCCAGACGATACTGCTCCCCTTTTACCGCGGCCCCGCTTCTTACATCGTGCCTCGCCTGTGGCAGCGCGGCACGTGCCGGATTTTCGACATCAGGATTATTACCGTTGGCACGCCGGAGACAAAACGTCAGACGCTGTATGTAAGCAATCATCTTTCCTATCTCGATATCCCTGTTGCCGGAAGCTTTGTTCTGGGCTCATTTGTCGCGCGCGGCGATGTTGAGAAGTGGCCCGCCATCGGCTACATGGGAAAAATGCAGCAGACCGCCTATATCAGCCGCAGCCGCAAGGACGCCGGCAAGGAAAAGGGTACGCTGGAATCCCTTCTGGCGGGCGGGCGCAACCTGATTATTTTTGCGGAAGGAACATCGACGGATGGCACGAAAGTGCTGCCTTTCAAATCGAGCTTCTTCACCCTGGCGCTGAAAAATCCCACGGGCAAGCCGCTGCTGGTCCAGCCCATGACCATCTCGCTTCTGGAAGCTGACCGCCGCCCGGCGACCGACGCGGCGACGCGCGATCTTTACGCCTGGCACGGCGATATGACCCTGCCGCCCCATATATGGAGGGTCGCACGCATGAACGGCGCCGTCCTCAAGGTCCGGTTTCATCCGCCGCGGGACGCGGCGCTTTACAGCGAACGCAAAACGCTATGTCAGGATTGCTATAATGACGTTGCCGGGGGCCTTGAAACGCCGCTGGCGCGGGCGGCCTGAACAGGCTAGACTGCCCCCTGCATTTTCAGAAAAAGCGGTAAGGAGAACACCAGCCATGAGCACATTTTCAGCACAGGAAAGAGAGCGCCTGCAAAATTACCTGCAAAAAAAGCTGGGCAACAACGCTCTGACGCTGCGGACACGCGAACGCGCCACCGACTCGGCCGAAGTCCTGCTGAACGGTGAATTTATCGGCACTGTCTACAAGGACGAGGAGGATGGCGATACCTCCTATGATTTCAATATGGCTATACTGGACATCGATATTGCCGGCTAACACCCTGAAACTGCCCTGAAAAACGGTCAATTTGCCAGATTGCCCTGATTTTTAGTAAAATTTTAGATGGGGCTATAGATTCATATCGGCATGACACAGGCGCCGATCTGGTCTAGTATTATGGGGTGTGAGATGTGGGAACTGCAGCCTATGACTTTCAAAAATAAGGGATTTTCCTGTAAGCCGTCTCTCGGGCGCCGGGTTTTGGTACTGGCAACCGTACTGACGGCGTTGTGCGCGCCCGTGGCCCCGTCTTTCGCCCAGCCTGAAACAGCCTGCGACCCCGAATACATGGATGCTCTGGAATCCCGCGCCTACATGGAAGCGCAGCGGGAGATATCCCAGAACCAGAACCTGATCGTCAAGCCGGACAGCGTGCTGGAATATACCTGCTTTACCCAGTTCCTGAACCTGATTGCGAATGACGATCCCAGCAACTTCGTCGATGGCGGCTGCTGCGGCGGCGAGCCTCTTGACCCTCCCATGGATGACGCCCTGGAAAACGTCGTCAACACGGCTGTGATCGGTTATCTGGGAGCAAACTTCGATCATACCTTCCTGGGCGGGCGCGCCGATACGGATTATGATACAGAAAGTGTGGCGGGATCCGCCACTTATACCTGCGACAAGATGATGGCTGTGTGGCAGGAAGCGCAGTGCCTGAACTTCTTTGATGAAGACGACCATGACGGGTTCTTCGATTTCCCCTGGTACGTTGATCAGGATCCGCGCACGCTTCCCTACGGCGAATGTGCAACGGCTATCGCTGCCGAAGACCTGTCAACGGCCTTTAACACGGAGCAGGATCACTATGTCCTTGATCCGGAGAACCCGAACGACGGCAACCCCTATGTCCGCGATCCGGTCGTCACGCACCTGGATCTGATCCTGCCGGTGGGCGAAGACCCCGCAACTGATTGCGCGGAGCCTATCCGTACCGGCGTCTGCGTCAACCGCAACAACATGGCGCCTTATGCTGACGCCGTCTGTCCGAACCCGGGATGCCATTACGAAGCGCCGGGCGGTGGCGGTGGTGGCGGCGAATGCCCGGACGATCCGTCTACCCTGCCGCTTGGCACCTGCGTACAGTAGCCTCTAGGCAGATATCGGCAAAACGGCTTTCACGGCTTTTTTCCAGCCATCGTACAAGGCTTCGCGCTCACCCGGCTTTAGCATTTCCGGCTCATAGCGCCGCGCGCAGCGCCAGCCGTTTCTGATCTCCCCAAGCCCGGCATACACCCCCGCCTGCAGGCCGGCCAGATAGGCCGCGCCCAGTGCCGTGGTCTCGGCCACGGCGGGAATTTCAACCGGTATATCCAGCATGGCGGCCAAAAAGCGGCAGACGAATTCATTTGCCACCAGACCACCATCGGCACGAATCACGGGGGGCACGCCGCCCGCATCCGCCTTCATGGCTTCCATCAGGTCGCGGGTCTGGAAGGCCTGCGCCTCCAGCGCCGCGCGGACGATATGCGCCGCCGTCGAATCCCGCGTCAGGCCGGAAATGGCCGCGCGCGCCTGCGGCTCCCAGTAAGGCGCGCCCAGCCCGGTGAAAGCCGGCACAAAGTAAACGCCTTTGCTGCTCTCTACCGACAGGGCCAGAGCCTCACTGTCGGCCGCCCGGCGGAAAAGCTTCAGCCCGTCGCGCAGCCACTGGATGGCCGCGCCCGCCACAAAAATGGAACCCTCGAGGGCGTAAGTCGTCTGCCCGTTAAAACGGTAGGCCTGCGTCGTCAGCAGCCTGTTGTCTGAAAGTCTGAATTCGCCCCCGATGTTCATCAACGCAAAACATCCTGTGCCGTAGGTGGATTTAACCATGCCCTTTTCAAAGCAGGCCTGACCAATCAGGGCCGCCTGCTGATCTCCCGCCATGCCGCCGACGACAATATCGCGGCCGAGGAACTTTTTCCGGGCCGTGCCGAAAGGCGCGACATTGTCCCTGACCTCCGGCAACAGGGTGCCAGGGATATTAAAAATCTTCAGAAGCTCCTCATCCCATGACTGGTTGCGGATATTGAACAGCATCGTGCGCGCGGCATTGGTGGCATCCGTCGCGTGAACGGCGCCGCCGGTCAGATTCCACAAAAGCCAGCAATCCACCGTGCCAAAGGCGATATCGCCCCTTTCCGCACGCTCTCTCACACCCGGCACATTTTCGAGTATCCAGGCGATCTTGGTCGCGGAGAAATAGGGATCGAGCAGCAATCCTGTTTTGGCGCGCACCTTTTCCTCATGCCCGGCTGCGCGCAGCCTTTCACAGGCCGCCGCCGTCCGCCGGTCCTGCCAGACGATCGCGTTGTAAACCGGCTGGCCTGTCCGGCGATCCCATAAAATAGTGGTTTCGCGCTGGTTCGTAATGCCGATGGCGGCCAGGCACGCCGCCTCGTCCGGCGCCGACCTCAGCGCGGCGCGGCAGACGCGCAGCGTATCCTTCCAGATCGCCACGGCATCCTGCTCCACCCATCCTTTTTCCGGATAATAGAGCGTAAGCTCCTTCTGCTTCAACGCGATGATTCTAGAGTCGCGCGAAAAAAGGATGGCGCGGGAGCTGGTCGTGCCCTGATCGATAGCCAATAGAGTCGGGTTTGTCGGCATGGATCGCCCTTTCCTGAAAAGCTATAAAGACACCATCTTGCGCAAAATCTGGGGCAGGACTTTTTCCAGCGCCTCGACGGTCGGCGGCGTCACGTGCAGGCCCAGCTTGGTCCGCCGCCACAAAATATCCTCGGCAGTGCGCGCCCATTCAGCGCCGACCAGATAATAAACCTCGGCTTCATACAGATCATCGCCCAGATGCCGCCCCAGATCGTGCAGGCCTTGCGCATTCTCAAGAAAAACATCCATGCGCGTGCCGTAGCTGCGCGCATAACGGCGACATAGCGGCTCCGGCAGCCAGGGATAAAGGGTTTCCTGCTGCTGCACAAAAAGCTCGAATCCGCCATCGGGCAGATTGCCTCCCGGCAGCACGCTGTCGTCAGTCCATGACGTGCCTCCGCACAGATCGTCCACCGCCTGCTCGGCCAGACGGCGATAGGTCGTGATTTTGCCGCCGAACACGGAGAGCAGCAGCGGACCGAAGGAGCGTTCGATGACGAGCCGGTAATCGCGCGTAACGGATGTCGCACTTTCATGGCCGTCATCGAGAAGCGGCCGGATTCCGCTATAGGTCCAGACGATGTCTGCGGGCGCCGTCTTTTTCCTGAAGGAGCGGTTGACGGCGCCGCACAGATAATCAACCTCTTCCTGTGAAATCGCTACGCGATCTTCCCCGCCGCAAAAATCTGCTTCCGTCGTACCAATCAGCGTAAAATCACGTTCATACGGCAGGGCAAATACGATCCGCTGATCGGGTTGCTGCAGGATGTAGGCATGTCCGCCCTCATACAGGCGCGGCACGACGATATGACTCCCCTTGACCAGGCGAATGCGCGGCGTTTCCCGCGTGACCAGGCCCGAGCTTTCCAGGAAATCCCGCACCCACGGCCCGGTAGCATTGACCGCCATGGTCGCCGTATATGTCTTTTCACGGCCCGTCGCCGTGTCTTTCAAAAAAACGCGCCAGAGCCCGCCTTCAGCAGCCAGCTTTGTGCATACCGTGCGCGGGAGGATCAGCGCCCCGCGCTCCGCCGCGTCGCGGGCGTTGAGGACAACCAGCCTTGCGTCATCTACCCAGCAATCGGCATAGGAAAATCCTTTGGTATATTGCGGCTGCAGGGCCGATCCCGCCGGATGGAAAAGAAAGTCGACGCCGCGCGACCGGCGCAGGCGCCGCCGCCCGGCCAGATGATCATAGAGGAAAAGCCCGGCACGGATTGTCCAGGCCGGCCGCAGTCGCGGCTCATGCGGCAAGATGAATTCCAGCGGCCAGATGATATGCGGCGCCAGATTGAGCAGGGTTTCGCGCTCTTTAAGCGCCTCCTTCACCAGCCTGAATTCGTGGTATTCCAGATAGCGCAGCCCGCCATGTATCAGCTTGCTGCTGGATGACGACGTCGCGCCGCCGAGATCCTGCGCTTCTGCCAGCAGAACCCGCAGACCCCGCCCGGCAGCGTCCCGTGCAATGCCCGCGCCGTTGATGCCGCCTCCAATTACACACAGATCAAAATCGGTGTCCGTCATGGGCTCACAGCAAAAGTACGTTGTTTTTATGCAGGGCACATATAAGGGTGAACAGGCGCCGCGCCATGTCGAAATCCATATCGATTTTGTCCTTCAGCCTGGAGACGAGAAGCTCCGCCCCTTCGTTATGAAGACCGCGACGGCCCATGTCGATCGCCTCCAGTTTTTCTCGTGTGGCAGAATGGCGCGCCCGTTCATAGCTTTCCAGCATCAGGAAATAATCCTGTATGAGACGCCGGTAAGGCCTGAGCGACAGCACAAGCGTCAGGATATCCTCATCCAGTATATTACGCAGATGCAGCACGAGCTTGCTTTCCTGGATCGACAGGCGCAGCGCGTAAGGCCCGTTATTATCGTTCAGCGGCTGAAAACGATGGTTCTGCATGAGATCGGACAGCGCCGCCATGCGCTCGCCCCCAAGGCGTTCGTCATTGCCGCCCTCGAGGTCGCTGGCCAGGCTGAGCCTGAAAATCCGGCTTTTGTTTTCAGCGGTCATAATCAAAAGATTAAAGGAGAATAAGCCGTTTGGGGAGCCTGTAAAACGCCCTCTTTTATGATACACTCTGTGATAGACTATGCCTTCAGGAGGACCTTTTATGAAGATCCTTGTCGTTGACGACAATAAATTCATACAGGAATTGACCAAATCGATGCTCGAGCCGGAAGGCTACGAAGCCGTCCTGTGTTCGGACGCCGAGGAAGCCATTGCTGCGCTGGAACAAGGCGGCTACAGCCTTGTCATTACCGACATGGTCATGCCGGGCAAAAGCGGCGCCGAACTCATGGAGCACATCAAAAGGAAAAAGATCCCTGTGCCCATTCTGGCCATCACCGGCGGCGTCGAGAACGCCGCCGACGATTACGTCGGTTATGCCGACCTGTTTTCCGACCACACGCTGGCCAAACCCGTGAAACGGGACGAATTTCTGGCCACCGTCAAACGCCTGATTGCCAGCCGCAGCCGTTAACCTTTTCCCGCCCGCCCTCAAAATTGCGCGCTTAATTAAAAGCTTGCGCTTTTTGTTTTCATAAAATAACGTTGGTCCCGGCTGTTGCGCAACGCCCCGCCAAGGGGGCCGCACCACCCAATCCTGAAAGACAAAGAAACAGGGGACGACAATGAAACAGGGATCACTGATAAGCCGTCTTGTCCGCAACGCCAGCGCTCTGACGCTCACCGCCTGTACCATTCTGCCGGCCCCGGTTCTGGCCGCAAAACAGCCTGCCGCCATCACACCCGCCCTGCCGGAAAACTGCCAGGCGCTGAATGCGGATCACGCTACTTTGCAGCGGGGGATCGAAAGGCGCGCGCCCGCGATTGCCAGGCTGGGAGAACAGAGCAAAGCGCTTGAAGGGCAGCTCCGCGATATCAACACACGCGGCGAGGCCGTCAGCCAGAAGATCAGCGCTCTTCAGCTGAAAGACAGCCTGGCTGAAACTGAAAAGGAAAAACAGATCGCGCCCCTGAACGCCGAACTGGAAGATCTTCACAACAGATTTATCGTCCGCGAACAGCAGCGGCAGGAGATCGGTGAAAAATTATACCCGCTGCAAACCAGGGACCTTCTGGCAAAGCTGCAGATGAGCCTGGATTCCTATGCCGGCTGGAGCAAACTTAAAGACACTCTGGCCGCGCGCGGCGCACCTCTCGCAGCGCTCTGTCTGCAGGAGAACGAAAAAGGCACGCCTTTCGCCGTGAATGAACGAGAGGGCGGCCTTCTGACGCTTGATCTGGACGCGATGGAAAGGCGGCCTTTCGAGCTTCTGCCGGGAATGGTCGGCACAACCGTCTCACGCACATCGCCTGAATCGCTTCTTGAAAAGCTTGAGCCCAATCTGACGGGCAACGCAATTTACTTTGCCGCACGACAGGGCCTGGACAGGCCATCGGACCCCGTGGTCAAACCGGAATACACCGTGGACACGCAGGCCCTTCTGCGGACTGTGGCTGACGCGAGCGCCACTGCAGAACAGGTCCTTTATAACGCCGATCTTTATATAAGAACCGGCAATCACAAAGGTCTCAACGACGCCTTCAGTGAGATGGAAGCGGCCGGCGACGCCTTGAGAAATCTCGTCAGCGCGGCCAACAGGCATAAAGAGTCGGGAACGACAATCACCGACACCGAGCGCTCCGCCTTCCGGCAGGCCTTCGTCCGCAAGGCCCTCAATGTACCCGCCGCCCGCCAGCACGCCTTTGGCCAGGTGCTGGAATACATGGTGGATCGTGACAAGAACGGCAGCGACATCACCGCTCTGTTCCAGGAGAGGCCCGGGCCCGATCACATAAAAGAAACGATTGGCCGCTTCGGCAGCGACATCGCCGAACTACCCGTGATCCAGATTTATGAATCATGGCGCTTCCGGGATAAAGATCCGGCGGCAGCCGCCATCGAAAGAATGAAGGTGACCCTGATGGCTGCCTTCGTGCGCCACACCGATGACCGCCTTAAGGAAGAGGCCGCCGCAGCCGCGGAAGCGAAAGCCAAGGCTGAAAAAGAAGCGCAGGCCCAGAATCCCTGCGGATGCGGCTGTGCCCCGGGCGCGCCCGCAGCACCGCAGGCGCAAGCCACACCAACACCCCGGCCTTCACCGGCTCCGCATGAGCATTTCGATGATGAAGAATCCGGCGATGATGATTCGTTCAGCCCGAATCCTGAAAAGGGCCTGGAATCGCTGCAGCGTCCGCCTTTACTCTCGCTCTAGATTTAAGGTGAAACTCAGGCCGGTATCTTGACCGGATCCCAGCGGCTCAGAAGCCCGACGACGTCGTCTTCAGGCATTGGCTTGGCAAAATAATAACCCTGCGCCGTGTCGCAACCCATGTCACGCAGAAGGCGGGCCTCCTCGCGGTCCTCAACGCCCTCAGCGATGACGGTGAGGTTCATGTTCTTGCCCAGCCCGATGATGGACTTCACCAGCTCAAGACTGCGCTCCTCCTTGTACATGACACGGATGAAGCTCTGGTCAATCTTCAGTATTTCGATCGGGAAGTAATAAAGGTAACTAAGCGACGAATAGCCCGTCCCGAAATCGTCGATGGCAATGCCGATGCCGGCATCGCGGCACGCCTGCAGCGTCTCCTTGGCGTTATCAGGCTGCTGGATCAGAAGCCGCTCGGTAATCTCCAGCTTGATCTGGTGCGGATCGACATCGGCCTTGCGGATGGTCGAGAGCATATTATCAACGAAATCGTGCTGAGCAAAATCGTGACTTGAAAAATTGACGCTCATATACAGAGGCTCTTTGACCTTGAGCTTTTTCTCGATCCGGCGCAGCGCCGCGCAGGCTTCCGCGAGAGCCCACTTGCTGGCCTCGACGATCAGCCCGCTTTTCTCGGCGATCGGGATAAACACGCCAGGGGAGATAAATCCCTGCTCGGGGTGAATCCAGCGCATCAGCGCCTCGAAACCGACGACATGCCCCTTGGAAAGATCGATGATAGGCTGGTAATACAGCGAGAGTTCGCCGTTTTCTAGGGCCGCCCTGAACTGGTTGGCGATCTTGACCGATTCAACGACATCGGTCTGGGCCGCGTAGCTGCGCTCCAGTGCCTCCGGCGGCGGCCAGGAAGAACTGTCGCGCAGAATTTCCGAGCGCGTCAGGATATCGCGGTAACGGGTCAGGATCACCTGGGCGATCATCTGTATGACAGGATCGGCCGTATGCAGCCTCTGCGAAAAATCATCGCGGGTGATTTCCAGCATCTTGCAGTCTTTAAGAGCTTTGACCGTCGCCGCGCGCGGCGCGTTGTCCACGATCGCCATTTCACCGATGATCGTACCGGGCCCGCGCGTACCGACGACCTGCACCTTGCCATCCGGACTTTGCACAGAAACCTCTACCAGGCCTTCCTCGATGATATAGGCGCAATCGCCCTTCTCGCCCTGCTTCATGACAAGGGCGCCGGCGGAGAATGATTTCTTTTCGTCTTTTGATTTCATAAAGGATCTAAAAAATGGCGAGAGGTAAATTCCAACCAGTGACAGCGTACGCGAAACTGGTTAGCTGTTCGTTAATAAATATTATGACGGGCCGCCTCTTTAGAAAAGGCAATTCTGCAACGCGCCGCATCAACGCTTGGCAAAGCCGCTTTTTGAACGCATAATGGGCCTGTATTTTTATTCATTATTTTCCCTTTTTATCATGACGGTTCTGACACTTATAACTCTGTATGCCGCCTTCCGGGTGAAGCACTTTGTGTGCGACTTCCTGCTACAGACCGACTGGATGGCCATGAACAAGGGCCGCCCGGGCCGGGAGGGCTACAAGGCCCTTGTTTCCCATACTGTTTTGCACGGGGCCGGCACCCTGCTTATCACCTTGGCCTTTGCCCCTGGCCTGTGGTGGCTGGGGCTGGTGGATTTCGCGGTTCACAGCGTGGTGGACCGTACCAAGGGCCTGCTGACCTACAACAAGGGCTGGAAATATACGGACCGCTGGTTCTGGTGGTCGTTCGGTCTGGACCAGGAGGCCCACAATTTCACCCACCTGGCCTATGTGATCGCCATAGCCGCTGCCCGGGGCGGCATTATTCCCGGCCTCTGAAACCGCCCAAAAAGCTTGACAGGCCCGGACCTTAACCGCTATCTTCCGGCTTCGTTTTAAAAACCAGCTGCTCCCAGGGGCCTGTTATGAAAGTAGTCAACTCGCTGAAAAGCCTTAAGAATCGTGACCGGAACTGCCGCATCGTTCGCCGCAAGGGCCGTGTCTACATCATCAACAAGAAGAAGCCCCGCTGCAAGGCGCGTCAGGGTTAGACCCGCCGTTCTTTCTGGACGACCATGAAGCCCGCCAAGCTGCGGGCTTTATTTTTGGCACGAGGCTGTTGACGAGACTGGATTTGCAACGAAATTAGTAATGCGCGGACCATAGCGGTCTGCTATAAACGGACGACTTACCGGGGTATTGGGTTTTTCCATGTTTTCCAAACTGTTTGGCTTTATGTCTGCCGATATGGCAATTGACCTGGGGACGGCGAACACGCTCGTCTATGTCCGCGACCAGGGTATTGTCCTGAACGAGCCGTCCGTCGTCGCCATTTCCATGAACGCCGGCAAGAAACAGGTTCTGGCCGTGGGCAACGAAGCCAAGCAGATGCTCGGCCGCACGCCCGGCAACATCGTCGCCATCCGCCCCTTGCGCGACGGCGTCATCGCCGACTTCGAAGTCACAGAGGCGATGATCAAGCACTTCATCCGCAAGGTTCACAACCGCCGCTCCTTCGTATCGCCGAAGATGGTGATCTGCGTTCCCTCCGGCTCCACCGCCGTCGAACAGCGCGCGATCATCGAGTCCGCCGAAAGCGCGGGCGCTTCCCAGGTTTCCCTGATCGAGGAACCGATGGCCGCCGCGATCGGCGCAGGCCTGCCCGTAACCGAACCGACCGGATCGATGGTCGTCGATATCGGCGGCGGCACGACCGAAGTCGCCGTCATCTCGCTGGGCGGAATCGTCTATGCGAAATCCGTGCGCGTCGGCGGCGACAAGATGGACGAAGCCATTATTGCCTATATCCGCCGCGTACATAACCTTCTGGTCGGCGAAAGCACATCTGAACGCATCAAGAAGGAAATCGGCTCCGCCTGCCCGCCGGGCGACGGCGAAGGCCGGGTGATGGAAATCCGCGGCCGCGACCTGATGAACGGCGTGCCCAAGGAAATCGTCATCAGCGAGCGCCAGATGGCCGAAGCGCTGGCCGAGCCGGTCAGCGCCATCGTCGAGGCCGTGAAAGTCGCGCTGGAGCACACGCCGCCGGAACTGGCGGCGGACATCGTGGATAAGGGCATCGTAATGACGGGCGGCGGCTCGCTGCTCTCCAACCTCGATTACGTGCTGCGCCATGCCACGGGGCTTGCCGTGACGCTGGCAGACGACCCGCTGTCCTGCGTGGCGCTGGGTACCGGCCATGCGCTGGAAGAACTGAAAACCCTGAAAAACGTCCTGATCGGCAGCTATTAGGCGGCTCCGCGTTTTCGATTT
>JANWLB010000092.1 GCA_025451095.1 Alphaproteobacteria bacterium | reverse complement strand
GGCTTCCTGGTAAAATAGGGATGCTTAAGGAACCGGGAGACGGATTCATCATCGATTTTTCCCTGCTGCGCCAGCAGACCGCTTTCATCATATTCGCGGCCCAGATGTTTCTTCAGCCAGTCGTTCAAAAGGGCGTTGCCCGGGCCCGTATCAAATGCGAGGACAGACTCATCCGTGCCCAAAAACGTCACGTTGGCGACACCGCCAATATTCAGGACTGCCAGCGGCTTCTCCAGATTCGCGGCCAGCGCCTTGTGATACAGAGGAATCAGCGGCGCTCCTTCACCGCCCGCCGCGACGTCTGCCGTGCGGAAATCGTTGATCACGTCAATGCCGGTCAGGCGGGCAAGCATCGGGCCGTTGCCGATCTGCCATGTCCGGTGATGGGCCGGATCGTGATAGATAGTCTGGCCGTGAAACCCGATCAGGTCGATGTCCCCTGGCGACCGCCCGCTTTTAGACAAAAGCCAGTCGACGGCGGCGGCGTGGGCGCGCGTGACTTCGATTTCCGTCCGGGCTACAAACCCGTCATCATCGCTCTGCCGCCCCAGGCATTCGCGGATCATGTCGCGCAACGCATCGTCATAGGGGATTGTCACTAAATCCAGCCTTTCCAGCCGGGATTCGCCATCCGTGCGAATCAGGGCGGCATCAATGCCGTCCAGCGAGGTGCCTGACATCAGGCCGATTGCGGTATAGACTTTATGGTCGCTCATCGTATAAAAATAGGGTCAAGGCCAAGTACAAATCCGATTTTTTGAATATACTCGACCTGCGCGGCTTTATCCACCAGTGCAGCGATTTCGAGGGTTTGGACAAAAAACTGTCCTCCGGGGTGCAAAGCGCCTATGTCGGATACGATCCGACGGGGACCTCCCTGCATATCGGTCACCTCTATACTGTCATGATGCTGTACTGGTTCCAGCAGGCGGGGCACAAGCCCATCAGCCTGATGGGCGGGGGAACCGCGCTCATTCCTGACCCGACGCTTAAAGACAAGACGCGCCCGCTGCTGACCCCGGAAGAAATCAACACCAACATTGCGAGCATTCAGGGCGTTTTCTCCAAATTCCTGAAATACGGAAGCGGACCCACCGATGCCGTGATGGTTAATAATTACGACTGGCTGAGCAGGCTGGATTACATCGGATTCCTGCGCGATATCGGCCTGCATTTCACCATCAACCGCATGCTGACATTCGATTCAGTCAAGCTGCGCCTTGATCGTGAACTGCCGATGACCTTCATCGAGTTCAATTACATGATCCTTCAGGGCTATGACTTTCTTGAGCTGTACCGCCAGTATGGCACCATGCTCCAGATGGGCGGCTCGGACCAGTGGGGCAACATCATCAACGGCGTCGAGCTGGGCCGCCGCAAAGCGGATGCGGAATTGTTTGCCCTGACGGCGCCCTTGCTGACAACCGCTTCGGGCCAGAAAATGGGCAAAACAGAAGGCGGCGCGGTCTGGATGAACGCCGACCTGACGAGCCCTTACGATTACTACCAGTTCTGGCGCAACGCCGAGGATGGCGATGTGGCCCGGCTGCTGAAAATCTTCACCCTGCTGCCGCTGGATGAGATCGCCCGGCTGGAAAAGCTCAAAGGCCAGGAGATCAACGAAGCCAAGAAAGTACTTGCCTTCGAGGCCACAAAACTCTGCCACGGCGAGGCCGCCGCCCGCGAGGCCGGCGATACGGCGCAGAAGGTGTTCGAGCAGGGCGGCGTCGGCGGCGACCTGCCCCGCGTGGATATCGACAAGGCCGCCCTGGAAAAAGGAATCGCCGCCATTGACCTGTTCTGCCTGGCCGGCCTGGCCGCATCAAAGGGCGAGGCGCGGCGGCTGATCGAGGGTGGCGGCGCGAAGCTGAACGATGAATCGGTGGCCGACGGCGCCCGTATCATCACGCTGTCCAGCCTCACATCCGAAGGTCACATCAAGCTCTCCGCCGGCAAGAAGCGCCACGCGCTGATCAAAACCCGATAATTAAATTTATGACGGACTGGACGCCGGGCCGGGAAGCCTCGCCGCGGGTGTCTGTGGCAGCTCGTCAACTTTAATGCCCCACCGCCTGGAGAAAAATCCCCGGGTTGCCTCCCGTCCTTCTTCCGTTGCCGCGGTATGCCGCCAGCGCCATTGGTTTTCCACCGGATCAAGAACAAGATTTCCGGCGGCGCTCATCGTGACCGCATTATAACCGGGCAGAAGATACGGCACGACAGGCAGCGCCTCCAGTGTCCAGCGTATCAGGCGCCGGGCTTCTTCGTACTGGCGTTGATTGGGCTGATGAATATCGGGATAAAGGCGGTCAGTTATATAGCCGACAAAATATTCGCTATCAATCGGTGAACGCCGCGAGTCTCCCACAACAATGAAGTCATCGCCTATGATCTCAAAGGAAGCGTCTTCTTCTTTTCCAGGATTGAAACTGCCGATCTGCTCTAGGCGCTGTGAAAGGGTGTCTGCCGCCTCGAAAAATACATAAGGATCTTTCCATTTTTTTAGAATCTCTCTGGTAAGCGGCTCTACGCGGCTACCTTTTAAGGAGGGAAGCAGAACAGTTTCGGCAACGGCCCGGATATTGGCCTTCTCCTCGGCAAGAGCTCTGTCGAACTGGCGGTAGCGCTCTTTTTCTTCAGGCGTTTGCCGTGAATATAAAAGCGAACCCAGAATATGCACCGGCACGCCCACGCACAGGGCAAAAACCTGCGTCAACCTTGTTCCTATGTTCTGCAGACGATGTGATGCTTTCATAACCTTATCCTCCCTTTACAATACCCCTAAATAATCAAAGTATATTGATATGTCAATAGCTTGCCGTGATCCAGTTGGCCCGGCGCTGCGTACAAAGGACAAGAAAGCGTGAATCGCTTTTGCCAGACGTTAGACAAAAGAAAAGGAGAAACGACCATGTCACTTGTACCTTTTAGCAGGCGCAGCCGCGCCCCGGTCTTTTCAACCGGCTTTGAGGAGTTCGACCGTATGTTTGACGGATTACTCAGGAACGCGCTGACGAATATTTCGGTGCCCGCCGCTTCCCTGACCGATATGGCGGTCCGTATGGATGTCGGTGAAACCGAGACAGCCTATCACGTCAGAACCGATCTTCCCGGCGTGGAAGACAAGGATGTCGAGATCACCCTGACCGATGGCATCCTGACAATCGCGGGCGAGAAAAAGCAGGAGACGGAGGAGGAAGGGAAAACATTCCACCGGATCGAACGCAGCTACGGCAGCTTCCGGCGGACCCTGTCCCTCCCCGCCGATGCCAGCGAGAACGATATCAAGGCCAGCATGAAAAACGGGGTTCTTGAGATCGAGATCGGCAAGGCCAAGCAGCCGGAAAAAACCGTGAAAAAGATCAATATCCAGTCCAGATAAACCCCTGGCTCAGGTACACATCCACCGGCGGCCCCGTCATAAAAAGCGGGGCCGTCTTTTTTACGGGCCAGTCTTGCGCCGCCGTCAAACCCCGCCTATGATCGGGCCCTTATCAAAAATGAGCAGGAGCAGGACATGACGAAACCGCATATCGCCGGCACATCGCCCATGGAAGTCGAGCTGACCGAAGGGCGGAATTATTCTTTTTGCACCTGCGGCCGCTCGGGCAAACAGCCTTTCTGTGACGGATCTCACAACGGCACCGGTTTTACGCCCCATGTCTTCCGCGCGGAGAAAACCGGCAAAGCCTGGCTGTGCCTCTGCAAGCATACAGGCAACAAGCCTTTTTGCGACAGCACTCACGAAAAGTTCAGATAAAAAAACGGGCGGGTATCCCGAAGGATACGCCGCCCGGTGCTTCGCCCCGCATCCGCTTAGCGCGGATACAGATCGAAGTAGTACAGATATCCCTGACCCTTGTAGGGGCCGAAGATACCCTTATCTCCTATCCTCATCGTGGCCTTCGCCTTAATGATGAGTCGCGTGCCGCCGCCATCCAGAGCCTGAGTATCGTAGCTCTGAATAACCGGCGTATGAGCACTGCGCCAATGCCTTTCGGCATCCCAGTCGACGTCCGGCATGTCGATCGAAATCGTCGTGCCTTCTTCCGACTCGGTGACGCTGTATTCGATCGGACCGGAGAGATACAGAACAAGGCGAACCTTGTCCTTGTACTCTCCGATCCTTACGCGATTAACAAAGGCGGGACCGCCTTTGTCAGTAGGAAGCGGAGCAGGCTGAACCGTCCCGTTGCTGCTCTCATGGTGAGTTTGGGCTACTCCACCACTTTCTGCTGCTGTCTCATCGACAGCCGCTTCCGCCTTCGCAGCCTGCTCCAGTTGTAAATCTATACCCGACGGGTATAGATCTTCGTTGGCGACCGTTACGGTCTCCGGCGGGACGTTAACTTGATATGAGGGGTCGACCCTGACGGTGTATGTGCCGGGCGGCACATACTCGAACGTGTAGTACCCGTCATAGGCGCTCTCGGTAGTCGTGACTACCGCGCCCTCCTTGTTGACCAGCTGAATCGTGATGCCCTGTACAGGGCGGCCATCGCTGGTGCTTGTAATTGTGCCGTCAATGGAACCGGTTTCTATGACCGGGAGATCGAATATCGGCATGCTGCCCTGCCGCAGCACGGTGCTGAAGCCTTCGATCTCGGGAACGTAATACGGGTTGCTCAGACTGTCCTTGTTGATGCTGATGTTTTCACGCTTCCCGGTGAAGGATGATTCAGCTACAACCACGCCATCTTTGTCTGATTCCGCATTTGAGGTTCTTCCGCCCACAAGAAGGCGGGTATCGGGCAACGGCTCATCGCCTTCGTTGAAGACTCCGTTGCTGTCAGCATCCAGGAACACGCGGCTCTGAACCGGCGCAATATCAGACCTGCTCTGGCTGCTAAGAATATACTGACCATTGGGGCCGTAAGGTGCGAGTGACGTGCTGGCGTTAATCGAGAATCCGAAACCATGATCTCTTTCCCAGCCCATATCAAAGCTGCCCAGGACCCTTCCAAAATCATAAGCCAGCTGCAGACCCGTGCCTGTGGCGCGCGTCAGGAAGCTGTGCTGGGCATTGACGGCCGCCGTAAATCCGTCCTGGCCTCTGTAACGGATTTCACCGCCAAGGGAGGAAAACTCTTTTTCGGGGAAGAGATTATAGCTGAGCTGGGAGCGCAGCTGGATTTTCTTGACGCGGACCGTGGCATTCAAAGCGCCGTTGCTGTTGGTATGTATAAAATCTGCAAGGGTTGTCGAAGTCCTGTTTGTGACCTGCAGGCCCCGGGAACCCACAGTCTGCGAGGTTGCGATGTCGCTGACGGCCAGGCCTGATCTCAGCGCGGTGTGCTGGGCATCAAGACGAAGGCTCAGCTTGCCGAGAAAGGTATCCATATTCGTGCTGACATTGGCCCGGCCTTCGTATTTCTTGGCGTTGCTGCCGAAGCCGGCGCTCGGGCTTTCATAAACCTTGAAGCCCGCCGCCCGAAGATTGACACGCAGCCCGAAAATTTTGGTTGCAAAACGCGCATCAATAGCCGTCCCGCCGCCGCTGATATCTTTATAAAGCTCGACCTGGGCAAGACTGTTCAGGAATGCGCCGGTCGCGCCCACAGCAGCATAGCGCCTCTCGACATCTTCCTGTCCGTCGCGCATCGGCAGATGGGTAAGCGTACCGAAGATGGTGAGAGATTTATTTATTCCGCGCGCGGCACTTATGGTTGCGATCCGCCCCTTGGGATCGTTCATGGGCCCTTCATCGACCAGGATAAGATCGCGACCATTGTCGACAATGCCGCCTGTATAGCTAACCTCGCCCGGCTTGAGCATGCCGCCGGCAATGCTGTAATTCTCCGCGACTTCCTCAATCTGTCCCTGTGGGCCGTAGAGGACGGTGCGAATCTGGTTGTTGCCGACCTCAAGAGCGACGTCTTCAAACCTGTACTCGCCCTTTTCGTCTATGACCCCGAAATCAATCAGCACGTCATTGCGATAGACTTCCACCTCCCACCCCGGGAGCCCTGTGCCCTGGATGGTGATCAAATCGAACTCGTTGCTGATATCGGCGCCGGACGTGCTGACGATCACACCACGCCCATTCGTACCGCCGCCAATCTGGTCGCGCTGGGTCAGGCGGACATCGCCCGCCTGGATCTGCCGCGCGCCCAGGGGGAACTTCTCGTCGCCAAGAGCCTGACGCTTGAAACGCAGCCTTACATCGCTGAGCTTGTGAGAGTCACCCTGGTCCGCGACAAAAGTGGCGCCATATTCGGCCGATGTGCCGGCAATATCCTGCACACCGTTTAAGGCACTGCTGGCGGATATTTTCTTTTGATGGCGGTTTCCAGACCAGCTGTAACGGGTTTCGTAATCAAGAACCGGCTTTCCGATCAGCTTGTAGGGATTGGAGATAAAAGGCAGGACTTTTTCCTGCTGTTCGCGCAGCTTTTGCCGCGCCTCGGCCATTTTCCGCCTTTCCTCCCTTTCCGCGCGCAGCTGGAATGCCAGCTTCTGCTCGGAGGTAACGCTCAGCACCAGCATCGAGAGATCCACCTCCAGCTTGACCGGCCAGAGTTCATTCAGAAACTCGAGTTTGGCGTAGAGTTCGCCCGCTCCTTCGTTAAACGGGTCTTTCAGGACGGTTCCGGGGGCTAGTGTCTTCTTCTCTCCCTTGACCTCGTACGTACCGCCCTCAAGGTCTATGGCAAAACTGTTCTTTTCATCGAGATAAAAGCCGTGAATGGCGCCATGCGCGGAATCGTCTTCGAGATAGAAGTCGAAAAGCTCGCTGAGCTGCACAAGGGGAAGATAAAAACTATCGCCCTTTTGGGCTGCCAATATGCCGTTGGATAGAATGTATGGCTTGTATGAAACGGCAAAGATCAGCTGTTCCGGTTCGGCATCCTGCTGTGCCTTAACCGGTGCGCAAATAGATATAAGGGCGAAAATGCATAGCATCGCCCCCAAGGCAAAGCCTTGGAAAGATTTCCAGTACCGATAAACGCTCATGAACCAGAGCAGAGAAGTAGAAGAAAAGACGTAGAGTAGCCCACGGCGATTCTATCACAGGACTGAAGCCGGCGGACGCGCCTCCTTAAAAAGTGCTTAATATCGGCCTGAAAAGCTGTGGATAAACACGGACGTACGGCTGTGAGCGCCTGTTATGCCACAAAAACATTTCAGCCGGCTGAAGGCCGGCTGAGAAAGAATTTCTGATTCGGGTTTCGCTCTTTTATGGGCCCTGGACGGATGCCGTGGGCCTTGCCTTTACTTGGTAATGCCCTCGGCCATGACGCCGCCCTTGAAGTAGGAATCTTCAACGGGTGCCGTATACTTGATTCCAATCTGCGAGCAGGTCGAGCCGTCCTTGGGGGCCGGCACGGCATAACTCTGCACCCGCTTGGCCACTTCGGTATAAACAGCAAGCCCCGAAATGCCTTTCAGTTCCGGCCCCGTCGGCCCACAGGTGAAGGAAAGGCTGCCATACAGGCTGCGGTTACCTTCACGGTTTATCGCAAAACTAACCTTGTAAGCCCCGTCTTTGCCCGTCTCCATATGGGCGTCACCAATCGAGGCCGAAGCCTTCATGTTGCCGTTGCGTACAAAAACAGGAATTGTCATTCCGGTCAGCATCTTGAGCTGAACACTGGAGCCTTTGCCGCCCTTCTGGGCACCGTCTGCCGCAAAACGGTTGGCCGGTGCTTCCGGCTGAATCCAGAAATGCGAACGATATTCACCTTCCGGCAGATCCTTGGGACGACGCAGCATCAGTCGTATCTGCTGCGAAGCGCCCGGCGCCAGGACAACCCGCCGCGGCGCGTAAACCACCATAGGACTGGCCGGTTGAAAGCCTTCAACCTTTTCCCCTTCCTTGATATAAACGAGGCTTTTATTTTCGGTCATGCGCATTTCACGCCAGCCCATACGATACGTCTGCTGTTCGGCCGAATTATTGACGATGGTCAGGATCTCCGTCCGCTTGGGACCTTCAAAAATCACCCGCTTCATGGTCATGCGCAGAGCCTGCGCTTCCCCGGCAAAAAAGAGAGCGAGCGCAAAAAGCGCTGCTGTGGCCGCGCAAAGACAAAAGAATTTTACAGACCTGCGCTTCACGGAATTCCCCAACACACCGCACAAGATGAATCGTGCCGATAACACTGCACTTTCGGTCAGCATAAAACCGATATTGCTGTTAAAAAAGAACTTTTCCGACTTCATCCACACGAGTTTCCGTTTATTTCCCTATTGATAGTCCACGTTGATTGTCGACGTCCCACTGTAATATCCGGGCGTCTGGTTGGCCCCCACATGCAAGACCGCCCCAACATTGAGCGTTGTGATAAAAGCCGTGACAGTTATGGGATTACCGGTGATGCTTGAGCCGCTATTGGCCAGCTTGAATGACTTAACATCCATAACTTTGGTGCCGCCATTGTTTATGGTGTCCGTAGCGGCGGTAACACTGACATTCATGGCTTTCTGCGGAAAAAGCTGACCTGTGACGACACAGGTCGCCGCCGCTGCGGGGCCGGCATCCTGAAGGCAGCCGGTTACGGACCGGCCGGATGTCGGGCTGATGGTCACTGTACCGGCGCTGGCACAGACGGAAACAGATCCGAACTGGAGACTTTGAACGCAGGAGAGACTGGGGGCCGCCAAAGCCGTCGCGTCCGGGCCGGGCATAAAGGCCGCCACGAGCGTAAGCCCGACCAGTACGCCGGACCCGTTGTCAAGGCGGCGCTTTTTGCCACACCTTGAAGATTTATTCTTGTGCTTTTTCTGACTCATGGCCGATAACCCATTGCCAATAAAGATAGCTCTTGCCGAGTGCCGTTACAATGAAGGCGCAAAAATAAACCGGAAAGAATTAACAGGAAGCGGGCCTGCGGCCCGGCCATGGTTATTGATAATTAGCAAAAACCCTGTTGCTTCCGGAATAGGTGCCGCTGAGCTGACCCGGCCGGGTATTGACAGATGCCCCGACGGACAGAATCACGCCATTGCCGGGGCCTGTCGGCGTCACTGTCGCCTGCGGCCCTGCCTGGGCCGTGCTGATATTGAAATTGTCGATGGTCAGAAACGTCTTTCCGTTGGTCAGCTGAATATTATTCGCTTCCATACTGACCTGCACGGGCATGGCAGCGCCTTTGATCTGTATCCTGCCGGCGCGCGGCACGCCCCCGGCAAGGGCCAGCCCGCCTTTGCCGTCGATTTTCAACTGGCTGGAGCCCGGGTCAACAGTGGCCAGACCCGCCACGTCATTTGTGATGGCGAGGGTTCCAAAATCAAGAGAGGTGTTTACCGTGATTTCAACCGCGCGTACGATCCGGGCGATGATGGGGAGAGTTGCCGTAGCCGCTACGGCCCTGAAAAAAACCAGAGAGCTCAGAGAAACCATGACAGCCGCGGCGCCCGTCGTGACAGCCGACCGGGCTGTGCTTCTTCGCCTGCTTTTTCCTGTGCTCTTGCGGGCACGGCTGTTTTTACGTTTCATGTTTCAGCCCTTCAAACGAACCATCAGGGTCAAATAAAAATAGCCGCTCATCCCAATAGGAGACGGGGAGCGGAGCCAGGCTCGCGCACAAGGCGCTGGCCTGGCTACCCCAAAGCAAGCTGGCGGTATAGCTGTGGTTTTTTATACCAGCCAGTTCATAGGCGCCCCGGAAAGCAAGATCCGGGCAGCGCCCTTTCATCCGGGCTCAGTCGTAAATCGCCGATACAGTGAATGTTCCTGTATATGTTCCTGCCGTCTGCGTGGCGCCCACGTAAAGCTTCGCACCGGCGCTGATCGTCATTTTCGTGCCCGTGCCCGTGATCGTGTCCACGAGGGTTGCTAACGGACCAGCACCAGGACCTTCAAACTGGAAGGTATCAACCTTCATCGTTTTGGAGGCCTTGGTCGTGTGAGCGACCGTAAAGCTTGTGTCGGTAGCCTTGACTTCAATAGGCAGTTTCGCGGTCGCCTTGACGATGAACTTGCCTTGCTGGCCGTCAAGACCGAAGGTGTTCACGCCACCGGCCGAAGTTCTTGTGCCGTCCGTGGCAATCGTAACCGTACCGGCCGAAACACCGCCACCAGCCATGGTGCCGAAGTCGAGGCTCGACTTTGTCGTGATCGTTATGGCCTTAACGACGATGGCCTTCATATCGATATCTTCTGTGTCGGCTACAGCCGGATTAATGGCCAGAGGACTTAACGCCACCGCGGCGGCGCCCATAGCCAATAGCTTTTTGTTGCGTGTAGTCATGTTTGCTCCTTGCTTTGCTTTGCTTTGCTTACCCCGGCCCCGGCCGAAAATTTTTACATTTTCATATACGCGAAGCCGTTATTCTACCCGATATTTCTAACATATCACCCTGTCCGTGCATAGATACAATAAAGACACAAACAGCACATGTGGACAGTCGGGGTCACTACCATCGTATCAAAACAGGCGTGAAGAAACGGTTAAATAAATACGACAAATCACGGCAAAAAATACGTAAAATTTTATATAAAATCAAAGCACTGTCGAAAGCACTGTCGAATGCATGTTTTCGGGTTTACTCGGCGTGCCTGCGCGCTATATTCAGAAGATAAGTTTTTTCTTTCCCTGATATTCCCCGGAGGATAATTCGTGCCAGCCGCGTCCCAAGTCACCGTCAACGATGCCATGACCATTGGTCTGCGGCACTACAGTGCCCGGAATCTCTTTGTTGCTGACCGCACCTTCCGCGATATCCTGCAGGCCGTTCCCGAATATGACCCGGCCCTGCATATGCTTGGCATCGTCTCTTACGAAAGGGGCAATATCAAGGAGGCCCTTACGTTTCTGGAAAAGGCGGTCCGGCTGTCCCCCAAAAGCGCCGACTATGCCAACAACTATGCTGTCATGCTTTCGGAAGTGGGACAAAAGGAAAAGGCCCTGGACTATTGGGGCCGGTCGATCAAACTGGATCCTTCCTATCCCGATCCCTACTGCAACAGGGCGAACACCCTCTGGCAACTCAAGCGATTCAAGGACGCCGAAAAATCGGCGCGCAAAGCACTGGCGATCAAGCCGCGTTATGTCGACGCCCTGCTCAATCTGGGCAACGCCCTGGCGGGCCAGAACAAGCTTGAGGAGGCTATCAAGTGCTGGAAGAAGGCCGTCAAGGCCGACCCGAAATTCGACAAGGCCTGGAGCAATCTGGGCAACGCCCTGCGCGATATCGGCAGCCTGAGGGAATCGGAAGAAAACTGCCGCAGGGCGGCCGAAGTCAATCCGCGCAACCCGCATGCCTGGAACAATCTGGGCAATGCCGTGCGCGACCAGGGAAGACCTGAGGAAGCCGAGGGCTACTATCGCAAGACACTGAGCCTTATGCCCAACTATGTAGAGGCGCAAAACAATTTGGGCGTGGCGCTGATCGATCAAATGCGCTATCAGGAGGCGCTTGAAGCCCTGCGCTATGCGCTGGCCTTCCGGCCTGATTATCATGACGCCCACAGCAACATGAGCCTGGCGCATCGCGAACTGGGTGAATTCGAGGACGCCGAAGCGGCCGCACGAAAGGCAATCTCGGCGAAACCGGATAGTGCTCTCGGCTATCTCGACCTTGCCGACACGATGTATATGGCGGAGCGGCTGGATGAGGCCGAAGCCGCGATGAAAGAGGCCAAAAAAATTGAGCCTGATTCACCACGCGTTACCCTGAAACTGGTCGCCGTTCTTGACCGCGCCTCCAAGCACGAAGAAGCCTTGAAGCTGATCAATAAAATGATCACCAAAACACCGGAATTCCCCGAGCTTCATTACCGCAAGGGCCATGTCTATTTCAGCATGGAGAAAATGAAGGAAGCCAAGGTGGAGTTCAACAAGGCGCTCAAGATCAAACCCGACTACGCCATTGTGCACGGCACGCTGGCCGAGATCGAACAGTCCCTGGGTGATATCAACGCCTCCGTCAAGCACATCCGCAAGGCGCTATCACTATATGACAAAAACCCCTTCTTCTATTACACGCTCGCCAAGACCAAGAAGTTTACAAAAGGCGATCCCGATCTCAAGGGAATGCTGAATCTGCTGAAGTTTGAAAAAAATATGGGCCGGCTTAATGCCTCCGCCCTCCATTACGCACTTTCCAAGGCCTTTGAGGACATCAAGGAAAACGCGAAAGCTTTTGAGCATCTCAAAAAGGGCAACGACCTCAAGCGCCTGACCATACCCCGTTACAGCCGTCCGCAAACGGAGGAGATGTTCAAAAACATCAAGAAGCAAACCTCTGTCACCCAGCTGAACAAGTTCAAGGGCAAGGGATACAAGTCGAATGCGCCGATTTTCATTCTCGGCATGCCGCGCTCAGGCACGACCCTGACCGAACAGATCGTATCCTCCCACCCGGATGTCTTCCCGGCGGGCGAGCTTCCCATCATGGGCGCCGTCGATCTTGCTCTGGGCCCGGCCACCCCCGAAAACGCCGCGGCAATGGGCAAGGAATATATCGACCGGGTCAGAAAGGAATTCCCTGAAGCCAGGAAAGTTCCGCATTTTACGGACAAAATGCCGGGCAACTTCCTGCGCCTCGGCCAGATCCTCTCCATTCTCCCCAACGCGAAAATCATCCATTGCAAGCGTGATGCCATCGACACCTGCCTGTCCTGCTACAAGCAGATGTTCGCGCGCGGCCAGATATGGTCCTACGATCTCGAAGACCTGGCGCATCAGCACAATTGCTACGAAGACCTGATGAATCACTGGCGCGAGGTTCTGGGCGACAGATTCCTCGAGGTGGACTATGAAGACACCGTCAACGACCTGGAGACACAGGCGCGGCGCATGATCGACTTCATCGGCCTGAAATGGAACGACGCCTGCCTTAAGCCGCACGAGCAAAAGCGCGCCGTCATGACCGCCAGCAAAATGCAGGTGATCAAGCCTGTCTACAAGACATCGGTCAAGAGCTGGAAAAAATTTGAGAAGCAGCTGCAGCCGCTCATACGCAACCTGAAAAAGCCAAAACCCGTTAAAACAGCCAAGGCGCAAAAGACGAAAACGTCGGCGAAGCCCGCAGCAAAGCCAGTGAAAGCAAAAACGGCGGCGAAAAAAAAGGCAACGGCCGGCAAGGCTGCGCCGAAAAAGGCCCTGAAAAAGATCGTGAAAAAGGCCGCGAAAAAAACCGCCGGCCGCAAACGCGGAAAATAAACCAGGCCGCAAGCCGGAACAGAAAGCGCCGTCTTCAGGCCCGCCGCGCCTCGCCATTTTCGGGCAGGAGATGACTGACGCTTTCGTCCCTGTGCTTCTTCAGGTACTTCATGAACGGCGTGCCGCCGGTGCCGACATCCACAGGATTGCCATCAGCGGAACGCGCCTGCTTGTTAATATAGTTGGCCGCATATTCCAGATGCCGGGTGCGGAATTTCTGAACGTGCTCGATGATCGCGTTGTAAAGGCGGATCAGCTCAAGGTCTCGTGAATCCCTCACGAAAGCCCGCAGACCGCTGTTCTTCGCCACGTCCTCGATGAACTGACGATGACGGGGCGGACGGTAGGCGTGAAGTTCGTCAAGATATTCGCGCAGGGGATCGTTTTCATGGGCAATGCCCATCAGCGCATCCATCACCGGCACGATCGAGCTTTGTGAGCCCGTCTGGCCGCGGAAAGCCTGCGGGCGGCCGCCGTATTTCTCCACGCCCTCGTATACCAGCCCCTCGGGCAAAGCCGGATTGCCCTTCCAGCCGTGGATATAAGGCCGGACGCGGTTGTAATAGATATAAGGATCGCATTTCTCGACCATCCGGTCGAAAACCGGGTTTATCTTTTCCCAGGCGGCCAGAATCTGCGCCAGCCCGGACTTCACGCCGGCGCCCTCTTTTGACCTGACGGCTTCGAGCAGCGCCGGAATCGCCGCCAGCGCCTTGCCCGCTTTCGCCTCGATCTCGATATGGACCATGATGAACCAGTTCTCATCGACTCCGTCATAGAAGTTCTGGATCACATATACATTGTCCAGCGTCACGCCGCCTTTCGGGTCGAGCAGCGCCCAGTTATCGAGCGTATAGGAAGAATAGGGCAGCAGCGGAAACTGGCCGATTTTATCCGCCAGAAGGCAATAAGGCACGGCCAGGTTGCGCGGCAGCTTCGCCGGGGGACTGGCCTCGCCCCAGACATAAGCCTGGACGATAAAGGAATAATGAACCATCAGAAGGCGGAGCTGCGCATCTTCCAGCTTGCCGAGATGCGCCGCCATGTCTATTTCCGGCAGACGGTCGAGAAAGGCGCGCACGCGGCCGGACGTCATGTAATCAGAAAGATGGCGGCCCGCGTCCTGAATGGGCCTGAACGCCGACGGCAGCTGCACGCCTTCCATATTATAGGGGGTCAGAAACCCGCGCTCCGCGCTGATGTCGTAGTCCTCGATTTTGAGCATATTCAGCATCCCCGTCATTTATTTTATTTTGTATAGCTATCCTTTTTCTGCGCAAAGAATATACAATATAGAAGAAAAGGCAACAGAAGGGGAAACGATGACCCCCGGAAATAATGCCGATCACAGGGAAGATGAATGCGCGTAAACCAGACTTTTCTTGCCGCCTGGCCTCTCTTTTCGGGACTTCTGCTACTGACGGCCGGCAACGGTCTCCAGGGCACTCTTCTGGGCCTGCGCGCCACCGCCGAAGGCTTCGGCACCGCCACCACCGGCGTTATCATGTCGCTTTATTATGCCGGGTTCCTTCTGGGCACGGTTTTATGTCCCCGTCTTGTGAAGGGCGTTGGCCATATCCGCGTTTTCACCGGCTTCTGCGCGCTGGCCGCCAGCACCGCGCTTATCCTCGGTCTGTTTGTGACGCCTCTGCTCTGGGCCCTGCTGCGGCCCGTAGCCGGATTCTGCTTTGCCGGGATATATATCGTCGTTGAAAGCTGGCTCAATGATCTTTCCACCCGCGCAACGCGCGGCCGGATCATGGGGCTGTATCTTCTGACCTATTATTTCGGCGTGGTCATCGGCCAGTATCTTTTGAATCTGGCGCCGCCGGAGCAAATCGAACCCTTTGTCGTCGTCGCGATCCTGATCTCCCTCGCCGTTCTGCCCGTGGCCCTGAGCCCGCGCCCCGCACCACAGTTCAGCGCCCCCGCGCCAGCGCCGCTGGGAACCCTTTTCCGTCTGGCGCCGCTCGGCATCATCGGCGTTTGCGCGACGGGAATCGGCAGCTCCGCCTTTTATACAATCGGCCCCGGATATGCCGCCCAGAGCGGCATGGATACGGCCAGCGTCGCTAATTTTATCGCCGCCTTCACGCTGGGCGGTGAGCTGGGACAGAAGCCCCTCGGCGCGCTGG
>JANWLB010000091.1 GCA_025451095.1 Alphaproteobacteria bacterium | reverse complement strand
GCACGCCATAAGCCACGTGTGAGCCGCCTTCCACCCGGTCCATACCCGGGAAGCGGCTGGGATTCATCACGTTCATGGCATTGACCTGTGCGTCCTGACTGTCTTCGTTGGGAATTTCATCATCATTCAGGCCGGAATCCGGCGAAACCGTCAGGGATACAACAGGCTCGATCACCGTCTGCGTTTTTTCACCCGGCCGCACCAGCGGATACGAACTCATCACATGAGCCCGGGGATAAAGCCGCGTGGCCGTATCCGTGGTGTCATCGTCGGGATTGAGCGCCGCCGGATCGAGATCATGCACGTTGTAAAAATCACCACGCGTGTTGAGATCAACCATGTTTACGACGCCTATATTCATCACCTGGCGCTTCTGCCAGCCCGCGCTGGCGATCATCCTTTGCATGTCCTGCCCGCTGCCGCTGCGCTCCAGGCCGAGGATGGAGGCATCGGCGTTCCACCGGCCGCCCAGAAGCGCGTTCGGCTCGCCCATGAAGCTTGCCTCCATCTCCGGCAGAACGTCAGGCTGATCGGTCCGGTCCTCGAGAATCCTGACATCCTGAAAGGACAGGATGCGGCCGACGGCATAGTTACGCCCCGAAAACCGCTCGGTATAAAGCTCGTTCTCAAGAACATTTTTGCTGCTGAAATCGTACTGGCGCAGATACTGGTCATCGGATGTCAGCTCAAGATTGGTGCCTGCCCGCCATTTCTCATTGATATCCCACCGGCCGTTTGCGAACATATGGCCCCGCCATTCGGAATCTTTCCTGACTTCCTGGCCATTCACGTCGTCGGTGCGCTTGGAGCGCGTCACGCTGCCGCTGGTCTTGATATCGGCATTATCAAACTGCTGCCTGTATTCGGCCAGGGCGACCGGCGCCATGTTGGTCGTCACCATCACGCCTGTCGTTGCGTCGCGGTCGGGGGCAATATTCCAGTAATAGTTGGACGTCAGCACGCCGCCCAGCTGGCTATCATAGCCAAGATCGGGCGTCAGGAAGCCGCTCTTGCGTTTAATCTTGTTGTCGGGATGCGAGATATAGGGAAACCACGCCACGGGTACGCCGAACATGTCGAATTGCGCGTTCCGGTAGGTGATCTTGTGTTCCTCCTCGTTATAAACCACCTTTTTCGCCTTGAGCTGCCAGGCAGGCGTGCCGTCTTTATCGGTGTCACATTCGCATGGCGTATAGGAGGCATCATGCAGCGTCAAAAGACCGTTTTCACGCGTCCCGTCGCGGGCCACCAGATGCCCGCCATCAACCAGATAGCTCTGCAGGCCCCTGACCAGGCCGCTGCGCATTTCCTGGCCCAGCTGAATTTCGTCGGCGAAATGAACGTCGCCGTTTTTATCCGTCAGCACGACATTGCCGCGGGCCACGCCCTCATCCGTCCTCAGATTATAAATCACCTCATCCGCCTTAAGAATGCGCTTGCCCTGTATCATTTCAACATGACCCGAAGCTGTCACGGTCTGGGCCTGCTCATCGTGCTGCAGACTGTCGGCGGTAAGATTGACAGGGATTTTTGTTTTGTCCTGCGCTGCCGGATTCCCGGACGATGCGGGCGCGGCAACGGGCCAGGCCGGGTATGCCGGTTCGGCTTGCCGGGTCTCGGCGGCTTCATATCCGGTCAGCCATTGGGCCGCGGCCGGACCCGTGCTCAGCACCGCCATGAGAGCGGCAAGCAGAATAGTGTAATGCTGCTTCGAACGGACCATCGGAAAAAAGAAAACCTTATGAAAGCCTTGTTGCCTTTGACAGAATTTTGGCGGGAAACAGGGATAAGGTCAAGCAACCGGACAGCCCTGAGCGAGCTTTATCCCCTTACCGGCGTTTAAGAAAATCAGGCAGATCATCGCCAAATTTAGTGCCGAAAGCGTCATCCGCAGGCCCCTCCCGGTTGTCCCGGCGGGGCGGCGGATCGGAACGCACAGGCCGGTCATTCCGGTCGCGCGGCGGCCTGCCTCCCGGCCTGTCACCCCGGTCAGGGCTACGCTCAGGGCGACGGTCAGGACTACGCTCAGGCCGGCGGCCCTCATCGCGTCTCTCATCGCGGCGATTGTCCCGCCGGTCATTGCGGGAATGCTCACCGCCACCGCTGCCGCCCAGCGACTCGACAGGAATGCTTTTCTTGATCAGCCTTTCAATGGCTACCACAGATTTTTCATCGTCGCCCTCGGCGGCGATGGTCCATGAACACCCGTCCAGCCCGGCGCGGCCCGTGCGGCCAATGCGGTGAACATAGTCTTCGGCGTTAAAGGGCACATCAAAATTGAAAACATGAGAAACGCCGCTGATATCCAGACCGCGCGCCGCTACGTCACTGCAAACCATCAGGACAATTTTGCCTTCACGGAAACTCTGCAGGGTCTGCGTCCTCATGCTCTGCGGCATATCACCGTGCATCGGCGCGGCACTGTAGCCGCGGCCCTGCAGCCAGCGCGCCAGCTCACCCACGTCTTTCTTGCGGTTACAGAATATGAAGGCGTTCTTTACATCTTCCTTGCGGAGAATGGATTCAAGCATCTTTTTCTTATCCGGCCGCCTTGTCCAGACCAGCCATTGCTTAACCGTTTCAGCCGTTGTAGCCGGCGGCGCGACGGAAACCTGCTTCGGATTGGTAAGGAAGCGGTCGCCCAGCTTCTTGATTTCCGGCGGCATGGTCGCGGAGAACAGCATCGTCTGCCGCACCGGCGGTACCTTGGAGACAATTCTTTCGATATCGGGAATAAAACCCATATCCAGCATGCGGTCAGCTTCGTCGATCACCAGAATCTTGATATCGTTCAGAAGAACGGAGCCGCGCTCGAACAAATCCAGAAGCCGTCCCGGCGTGGCAATCAGCACATCGACGCCACGGTCCAGCAGCTTGACCTGGTCACCCATTGACGCGCCACCAACCAGAAGCGCCTTGGTCAGCTTATGGTACTTGCCGTAGATATCGAAGTTCTCTGCGACCTGGGCCGCCAGTTCGCGCGTAGGCTCCAGAATCAGGGAACGCGGCATACGGGACCGGGCCCGGCCGCCATACAGAATTTCGATCATGGGCAGGATAAAACTGGCTGTCTTTCCTGTGCCGGTCTGGGCAAGCCCGATAATATCACGGGTCATCAGAATAAGGGGTATCGCCGCGGCTTGAATCGGCGTGGGGGTGTTATAACCGCGCTCTTCAATCGCTTTTAAAACTTCGGGGCCAAGGCCAAGATCTTTGAAATTCATAAACAGCGCTGATAATTAATAATAACTTCTGTGGATGCCGTACTATAAGGTTTTTAGGGCACTATGCAAGTTTTACTTATTCCATTCCTGCCCCTATACACGTGTAAATGCCAACACTTCAGGCGGGTTTTTCGCTTCCCCTTTCATTTACCGTATGATTTTATAAAGAACCCTTATAGAAAGCCATTTCAAGCCCCCTTCCTCCCATGATAAGACCAAGGCCATGAAAACATCTCTGATCGACCATCTTAAGAAGGAAACCGAAGGCATTCGCGCTGCCGGCCTCTACAAGCCCGAGCGGGTTATCACCTCGCCTCAGAACGCCGATATTACGACTGATTCCGGCGCCCATGTCCTGAATTTCTGCGCCAACAATTACCTGGGACTGGCCGATAACCCCACGCTGGTCGCTGCAGCGCAGAGCGCCCTGACCCGCCATGGCTTCGGCATGGCTTCGGTCCGGTTTATCTGCGGAACGCAAGGCATTCACAAGGAGCTTGAAAAGCGTATTTCAGGATTTCTTGGCACGGACGATACCATTCTCTACTCGTCCTGTTTTGACGCCAACACAGGTCTTTTTGAAACAATCCTGGGCACAGAAGATGCCATCATCAGCGATGAGCTGAATCATGCAAGCATTATCGACGGCGTTCGCCTCTGCAAGGCGCAACGCTTTCGTTACAAGAACAACGACATGGCCGATCTCGAACGCTGCCTCAAGGAATCCCAGGGCGCGCGCTTCCGCCTGATCGCCACGGACGGCGTTTTCTCAATGGATGGTTATCTGGCCAACCTGCCCGCCATCTGCGACCTGGCCGACAAATACAACGCCATGGTCATGGTGGACGACAGTCACGCCGTTGGCTTTATCGGCCCGAATGGCGGGGGCACCCCCGACCATTTCGGCGTACGAGACCGGATTGACATCATCACCGGCACGCTGGGCAAGGCGCTGGGCGGCGCCTCCGGCGGTTATACGTCCGGCCACAAGGAAATCATAGAATTCCTGCGTCAGCGGTCCCGGCCCTATCTGTTCTCCAACACGCTGGCCCCGGTCATCACATCAACCTCGATCGCTGTCCTCGATCTGCTTGAGCGCGACGGCCCCGCCATGCGTAAAAAACTGAAAGAAAACAGTGCCTATTTCCGTGAAAAAATGAGCAAAGCCGGATTCGACCTTCTGCCCGGAGAGCACGCAATCATTCCGGTAATGCTCTACGATGCCGCGCTGGCGGGCCGCTTCGCCGACGAAATGCTCAAGCTCGGTATTTACGTTATTGGCTTCTCCTTCCCGGTCGTGCCACAGGGCCGCGCGCGCATCCGCACACAGATGTCATGTGCTCACGACAAAAACCATATCGACCGCGCCGTCGAGGCCTTTACCGACGCTGGAAATCGCCTGGGCATCCTTAAAGGCAAAGCAGCATGAAAGGCATTTCAAAGCTGAAGAGAGAACCAGGACTGTGGATGGTGAACGATGCGCCTGTGCCGGACATCGGCCCGAATGACGTTCTGATCCGCATTCTCAAAAGCGCCATCTGCGGCACCGATCTTCATATTTACAAGTGGGACAACTGGGCACAATCCACTATCCCCGTACCAATGATCGTTGGGCATGAATATGTTGGCATCATCGAAAAAACAGGCAGCGAGGTTGAGCACCTTAAAAAAGGACAGCGCGTTTCCGGCGAAGGGCATGTTGTCTGCGGCCATTGCCGTAACTGCCGGGCGGGAAAGCGTCATTTATGCCGCAACACGCTGGGCGTTGGCGTCAACCGGCAAGGCAGCTTTGCTGAATTTCTTTCGCTGCCCGCCAGCAACGTTTTTTCCATTCCCGATGAAATATCCGACGATATTGCCGCCATCTTTGATCCGTTCGGCAACGCCGTGCATACGGCCCTGTCCTTTGATCTGGTGGGCGAAGACGTGCTGATCACGGGGGCCGGCCCTATCGGCATCATGGCCGCCGCCGTCTGCCGCCATGCGGGCGCACGCCACGTCGTCATTACCGATGTCAATCCCTGGCGCCTGGAACTGGCGAAAAAAATGGGCGTTACGCGCGCCGTCAACGTGCTGAAAGAAAACCTTCATGACACCATGAAAGAACTGCGGATGCTCGAAGGCTTTGATGTCTGCCTTGAGATGTCAGGTCACAGGAAAGCATTCCATGATATTCTTGACGTCTCCAACCACGGGGCAAAGATCGCCCTGCTGGGCATTCCGTCGGAAGATATCGCCATTGACTGGAATAAAGTCGTGTTCAAGGGCCTTGTCATCAAAGGTATTTATGGCCGGGAAATGTATGAGACATGGTACAAAATGGTGACGATGCTGCAAAGCGGACTGGATATCACCCCTGTCATCACACACCGGTTTCCTATCAATGATTTCATCAAGGGGTTTGAGACGATGAAGTCGGGCGAATGCGGAAAAGTCATTCTTGACTGGAACTAAAAAACAGAGCTGCATACCACGCGAAAGACATCATGCGTATATTCCACCGCCTCAGCATTATACTCCCGCCCCTGATGTTCTGTATCGCGGCTTTTCTGGTTCACCGCGAACTGAAAAGCTACCCGCTTTCCCAGATAAAGGACGTCATCATTTCCATGCCCTGGCAATGTCTTGTGCTGGGCATAGTCCTGACAGGTCTGAACTATCTTGTTCTTTCATTCTATGACTGGCTGGGACTGCGTTATGCCGGGCAAAAGATATCCATTCCCAAACTGATCATGGCCTCTTCAATCAGTTATGCCATCAGCAATAATACAGGTCACGCGCTGATATCCGGCACATCCGTGCGCTACCGGTTTTACACGGCCTGGGGCGTTCCCGGCTGGGATGTCGTTAAAACATCTTTCTTCCTGGCCCTAACCTTCATCGTCGGCGCCTTCACGCTGCAGGTCATCACTGCCTGGATCATCCCCGGCAATTACGCACATTTGGCCGAGCCACAGGTGGTGAGAGCCATAACATGGCTATGCGCAGCCTTCCTCATTCTGTATTGGGCGGCCGTGCTGTTTCTTCATAAACCCATAACCATCCGCAATATGACTTTCACTCTGCCTTCACCGCTTATGGCGCTGACACAGACCATCGTCTCCTGCCTTGATCTTGTCCTGGCCGGGTTCATTCTTTACCTGTTTGTTGAATATAAAATTGATATCCCTTTCGGAAACTTTCTGACTATTTTTATTGTCTCCCTGATTGTCGGCCTGCTCAGCCATGTGCCGGGCGGGCTGGGTGTATTTGAAGGCATGTTTTTATGGCTTTCGGGGCCGGAGATTTCCTCGATTGATCTTTTGGGCGCGCTCATCATCTACCGGATACTTTATTACTTCATCCCGCTTGTTTTTGCGGGCACAGGCCTGTTTATCCATGAAGCCCATCTAAACTGGGAATTTCTGAGCAAGACCGGAAAAAAAGTTTCGGCCATTTTAAAAGTCCTTGTCCCCCATCTGTCCTATATCCTTCTTTTTCTTTCCGGCACCATGCTTCTTGTCTCCGTCGCGGCTCCGGAGATACCGGATAACATCACATGGCTGGAAAAGCTCGTCCCCCTTTCCCTGCTCGAAATTTCACATCTGATGACCGGCCTGATCGGACTGTCCCTTCTGTTCCTCTCGCGCGGCGTTTATCTGCGCCTGGATGCCGCTTATTACGGCTGTATTACCGTCCTCATGATGGGCGTTGTCTTTTTGCTGTTCAAGGGCCTGGCCTGGAAAGAAGCCGCCGCGCTCTGCGCCCTGTTGTTGCTCTTTATGCCCACGCATAAATATTTTGACCGGAAATCGTCGCTGCTGAACATGCCGCTTTCAGCGCGATGGGTGCTTATGATCATGTCCATTCTGGTCATCACGGCCATGGTTGGATTTCATTCGTACCGAAATATCAGCTACGCCCACGAATTGTGGTGGCAGTTTACATTCCATGGTGACGCTCCGCGATTCCTGCGCGTACTCGCCATCACCACGCTGGCGGCCATATCCTATATATTCTACCGCCTCATGGACATTGCCCGGCCACCGCGCGCGGCAAAGCCCGGCGACGAAGAACTCGACAGGGCGCGCCGCGTGGCGGCTGCCTCGGACGATACGACCGGATTCCTGGCGCTTCTGGGCGACAAGAACATCATGTGGAACGAGGACAAGAGCACCTTTATTATGTACATCTCCTCGCCCCGCTACTGGGTGGCGATGGGCGATCCTGTCGGTAATTCCGCAGGCTACGCCGATCTGCTCTGGCATTTTCGCGAAGAAGCGGACCGTCACGGCGCCAAAGCCGTCTTTTATGAAGTCTCGGACCAGAATCTGCCGCTTTATCTTGATCTTGGCCTTATCCTTCTGAAGCTCGGGGCAGAAGCCCGTGTTTCCCTGCCGGATTTTGATCTCAAGGGCGGCAAGCAGGAAAGCAAGCGCAAGGCGCGGAACAAATTCATCAATCTGGGATACACAATTTCCATTTTCGAGCCGGGGAAAGCCGGTGAGCACATGACAGCCCTGCGAGATATTTCCGACCGCTGGCTGAAGGAAAAAGATATCGGGGAAAAGAAATTTTCGCTTGGCTTTTTTGATGAATCCTATCTGACGCGAACGCGTCTTGCCATTGTCATGAAAGATGGAAAGCCGCTTGCTTTTTCCAATTTATGGGACCTGGACAGCAAAGAAGAAATATCCGTCGATCTGATACGTTACACGCCCGAAGCACCTGGCGGCATCATGGATTACCTTTTTCTTGAGTTGATGCTCTGGGCCAAGGACCAGGGTTATAAATGGTTTGATATGGGCATGGCGCCCCTTTCCGGGCTGGAGCGGCATCATTTGGCGCCGCTGTGGCATAAAATCGGCACACTGATTTATCGCCACGGCGAAGAATTTTACAATTTTGAGGGCCTGTATGCCTATAAGCAGAAATTTGACCCGGTCTGGCGCCCGCGCTATCTGGCGGCCCCGCCCGGTCTGCGCATACCTATGGTGCTTCTCACCATCGTCGCCATCATTTCCGGCATAAAAAAGTCGTTCAAAGGCACAGAATCCTGATCCTGCATTTCCGTATATGCTTTCTCATCGGGGCCTTTCCCAAGTGCCTTTTCTTTTTGTATGCTGGCTAACTACAAAAGAAACAGAGGAGTCCGTCATGAGCAAAAGCGCACTGTCTTATATGTCAGGATTCGGAAATGAATTTGCCACGGAAGCCCTGAAGGGTGCGCTGCCCGAGGGACGGAACTCACCCCAGAAGGTCAATTACGGCCTATATACGGAGCAGCTTACCGGCTCTGCCTTTACGACGCCGCGCGCACAAAATCTGCGCAGCTGGCTTTACCGCATTCGCCCATCCGTAGTGCATGAGCCTTACCAGCCCTTAAAGCACAAAGCGGTGAGCAGCTCGCCCTTCGACGAGGTGCCCACACCGCCGAACCAGATGCGCTGGAGCCCTCTGGCCATTCCTTCAAAACCGACAGACCTGATCGACGGGATAGTTACGCTGGCCGGCAACGGGGATTCCCACAGCTGGTCGGGGCTGGCCATTCATATTTATGCCGCCAACACCTCTATGGACAAACGCTATTTCTACAATGCCGACGGCGAAATGCTGTTCGTGCCGCAACAGGGACGCCTGAAACTGGCAACGGAACTGGGCATCATTGAAGCCGCGCCGGGAGAGATTATCGTCATTCCCCGAGGCATAAAATTCACAGCCCACCTTCCGGATGGGCCTTCGCGCGGCTATATTTGCGAAAATTACGGCGCGCCCTTCGTTCTGCCCGATCTGGGCCCCCTCGGCGCCAACGGCCTTGCAAGCCCGCGCGACTTCCTTTATCCCATCGCCGCCTATGAAGATCTGGACGAATCATGCACCGTCGTCGCCAAATTCAGCGGGCAGCTCTGGCAGTCCACATACGGGCACTCGCCACTGAACGTCGTAGCCTGGCATGGCAATTACGCTCCTTACAAATACGACCTGACGAAATTCAATACGATCAACACGGTCAGCTTCGATCACCCTGATCCGTCGATCTTCACCGTCCTGACATCACCCAGCCACCCGGCCGGCACAGCCAATGTCGACTTCGCCATTTTCCCGCCCCGCTGGATGGTGGCCATGGACACGTTCCGCCCGCCCTGGTTCCATCGCAACGTCATGAGCGAATTCATGGGCCTGATCTACGGCGTTTATGATGCCAAGGAAGGCGGTGGGTTCGCTCCAGGCAGCGCCTCACTGCATAACTGCATGTCAGGCCATGGCCCCGATACAGCGACCGTCGAAAAAGCACGCGAGACCGAACTCAAGCCTGTCTATATCGACAAGACGATGGCCTTCATGTTTGAAAGCCGTTATATCCTGCGTGCCACACGGCAGGCTCTGGAAGCCAAAGAATGGCAGTCTGATTACCATAAATCTTGGAGTGCTTTACCAAAACTCTTCAAAAAAGCCCCGTAAATCAGAGGGCTTCCTGCCGCCGTCTGCATATACATAAAAACGTTGATTTTATCCCCAAAATAACCATATTATTTGCAACTTCTCAATTGGGGGATTGCAATGAAAGCCTTTGGGGAAAGAGCTTTGCTGCTTTTTCTGCAGCTGTTGGCCACAGTGGCCTTGTCTGCTGCCGCGTTCTGGCCGGCGCAGGCTGCCGACACAATGCTGCCTATTCATGTGCGCCTCGTCCGCTGCGTCTCCCAGGAAGAGCGCTATATGATGTGCAGAAGCGAAAGCCTCTGCTGCGAGTTCATTGACGGAGCCAATCTTGAAAATGCCGCCGCGGAAGAAGAGCAGCAGCTGGTCGTTCTGCAAAGTTATCCACAGCCCCTGGGGAAAAGTGAGCTGCTGTGGATAAAAAATGTTTCCCAGCGGCCCGCCGACTATAGACGTCAGGAAATCGGGGACAGCTTCTAGGGCTTCGGCCACTGCCCTTTCTTTTTCAGGGAAACGGCTTTTTCCAGCTCCTTCTTCACTTTAGCGAAAACAGAATCCCAGTCACCCGGCGTAGGCTGGCGGAACAGACGCATGGACGGATACCACGGCGAGTCATCGCGGTCCTTCATATAAAGCCAGTAGGCCAGGTAAGGCAGCATGTTCCAGACCGGGCGCCCCATTGTCCCGGTCAAATGGGCCACAGAACTGTCCGTCATAAGCACAAGATCAAGCTGATTGATGACGGCCGCCGTATCCGCAAAATCGTTCATGTGCGGCCCGATCTCCCAGATCACGCTATGAGCGCCGCATTCGGCCAGCTCTCCTTCACGCGGGCCTTTTTGCAGGCTGAACATCCGCACACCGGGAATTTCCGCCAGAGGCAAAAATTCGCGCACCTGAACCGATCGCTTCCGGTTGCCCTTGAAGGTCTGGCTTCCCGACCAGACGATTCCGAGCTTGATGTCATTTTTCGCCTTGGCCAGCATGTCCGTAACAGCTGCCGGAAGAACGTCGGAGACGGCCAGGGGTACGGGCGGCGGAATATTGCTCAGATCTGTATTAAAAAGCCGCGGTATGCTCATGACCGGAATATGATAGTGGACAGGCTCCTCCGGATTGACCCCCGGCTCGATGATACGGTCAGCGCCGGGGATTTTTGAAAACAGCCGGTGCAGCGGCGCGCGGCAATCGAAAAGGATGCGCGCGCCTTTTTTCTTCACCAGAGGAATAAAGCGCGAGGTCAGTATCGTATCACCAAACCCCTGCTCGCCGTGTATATAGATCGTTTTTCCCTGCAGGTCCTCGCCCTGCCATTGCGGCACCGAGAATTTTCTTTCCTCTGCCTCGCCGATTTTCCACCGGATCTCGTATTCGTCCCAACCCTCACGGAATTTGCCAATATGCAGGTTGCTGACCGCGCGGTACCACCGGACCATCGCGTCCTCAGGATTCAGATCGGCCGATATGCTCAAGTGTTTGATGGCTTTCTCAAACTGCCCGGCCTCCCGCAAGCTCAGAGCATAATTATAATGGGCGCCGGCAACATCCGGGCGCGCCGCGACCACTTGGCTGTGACAGGCAAGCGCCTCCTCAATTCTGTTGTCGTCAAAGAGGGCATTGCCCAGATTATCCATGAACGACATGTTGCCCGGGGAAATGTACAAAGCGCGGCGTAATGCCGCTACGCCCGCGTCCGGAAATTCGAGACGCCGCAGGGCTACGCCCATATTACTCCATACGCCCGCATCGTCCGGCCTGATCTGCAGCGCTTTGAGATAATAATCCACGGCTTCGGCCAGCCGCCCTTCCTGATGGCTTTCAAGCCCGGCTTTGAAAGGGTCTTTTGTATCCTTTTCCAGGTCCTGCTTGCTGATTTTCAGACTGCCATCATTCATGCGATCTCCTTCAAGCCGTCTTGCGGTCGGACTCGCGCAGGGAAAAGGCGGCATCCTGAATATGAAGCTCGACGCTTTCCCGCCCCTGCCACTCATTGATCTTGAAATGTCCGGCCAAATGAAACAGCCGGTCGCGGCTGTGCTTTAAAAGTGCCTGACCCAGTGGCGTATCCGCGCTGCGGAACGCAACCGCCTTGATGCGCGGACCGCCTTCCCAGTCGCTGACGGTACAGCGCACATGATCAGTACCGACAATATCGACCGTATGCAGTCTAACATCCGAAAGGGCGAAGACAGGCTCGGCATGATCCTGACCGAATGGCCCGACATGATCATGGATCAGCTTCACAAAATCGGTCTGCGCACCGCGCACGCTCAAAACGCCGTCAATCACGGTTTCCGTCACGGCCGTCCGCCCCTGCATCTGGCCGCTGATATGCTCCATTAGAAAAGCCCGGAAATCATCGACCTTGTCGGTGGCCACCGTAAATCCGGCCGCCATCGCATGGCCGCCGCCCTTGATCAGAAGACCGGCCTGCCGCGCGTCTATGAAAGCTGCACCCATATTGACGCCCGGAACGGAACGGCCGGATCCCCGGCCTTCCAGAGCAGCGCCCTCGCCCGGCGCAAAAGTGACGACCACAGACGGCTTGCCGTATTTTTCCTTCAGACGTCCCGCCACAAGGCCGGAGAGTCCGGGATGCCAGTCCTCATGACCCACCATGATGAGCGGATGACCGGCAAGACCACCATCCTCGACCAGACTCACGGCATGGGAAAACATTTCATTCTGTATGGTCTTGCGCTTTTCGTTGCAGTCGTTCAGCGTCCAGGAGATTGTTTTTGCCTCCTCGGGGTTCTCCGCACACAAAAGCCGTGCCCCCAGATCTGCCTGATGCACCCGCGATCCCGCGTTGATGCGCGGGCCCAGGGCAAAGCCCAAACTGTACGGTGTCGGCACGCCCTTTACGCCCGCCACCTCCATAAGCGCGCGCAGACCCGGATTCTCCGTCTGCGCCATCTGTTCAAGCCCGGTGCGGACGAACAGGCGGTTCGGGCCCGTCAGCGGCACCATGTCACACACCGTGCCCAGCGCGACTATATCCAGCCAGTTTTTCAGCGGCGCCTCAGCCAGACCTTTTTTCGCAAACCACCCCGCCTCACGGAGCTTCGCATTAACCGCCACGCAGGTCAGGAACGTCACGCCACAGGCCGCCAGCATGCCTAAGCCCGCCGTGTCGTCATGACGCTTCGGGTTCACCACATGGTTAGCGGGCGGCAGCTTGTCTTCGGGCATATGATGGTCCAGGACCACGATCTCCAGCCCCATTTCCCGTCCCTGCGCGATCACATCATGCGCGGTAATGCCGCAATCGCACATGATTACAATTTCCGCGCCCTTCTCCTTCAGGATTTTCAATGCGCCTACGTTCGGGCCGTATCCCTCTTTCATTCGGTCTGGAATGTAAAAAGGCGTCTCAAGCCCGCAATGCCTGAAAAAGCGGACAAGAAGCGACGTGGAAGTCGCTCCGTCCACGTCGAAATCACCAAAAATGCCGATCGATCGCCCTTTGACGACGGCCTGCGCCAGATAGTCCGCCAGATCCTTCATGCCCGCCATTTTGAACGGGTCGGGAAAATCACGCGCGAGCTTGGGGTAAAGAAAACTGTCGACCTGATCGGGCGCCACATTCCGGGAGCTCAGGAGGCGCGCGACGATTTCCGGCAAACCTTTCTGGCTGACCATCTGCTGTATGACATCCTGCTGTGCGGGCGCCACAACCCAGCGGGCTTGCATCAGGGAATTTTCCACATCCAGAATCATGGTTTACCGTACACCAAAAAAGCTTGGAATTTAAGATCTAAAGGATGGTTTTTAAGTCTTTGACCAGTCGCTCATAATCCGCCAGGCCGTTATACAAATGGGCCGTAAGCCGCATCAATAACCGCCCCTTGAATAAAAGCGTGTTGAGGCCATAGCCGAACTTTTCCCGCATCATATGGTTGAAGCGCAGCTCCGGCCGCAGGCCCCTCTCCCCGGTTTGCGGCGCTTTCTGAAACGGCAGGGTAAACATGGCGCCCGTCAGGCTTTCAGGACAGGGTATCGCCAGACCCAGTTCACGTGAGAGCAATTCCCTGGCACGTACCGCCAGAGCGTGATTGCGGCCATAGATCCCCGCCCAGCCTTCATGATGATAACTTCCTATGACAGCCATTGTTTCGGGCAGGCACAGACGCGCCGAAAGATTTTTTGTGCCCTGCCAGGAAAACCGTGCAGCAAACGGCCGGTCGGCGGCGGAATCCTTTGACGCCACAGCGGGTATAATATCCGCCTGCCGGTCAGAACGCACATATAAAAACCCCGAAGATACCGGCGCGCACAGCCATTTGTGATTATTCGAAGCGTAGTAGGCGGCGCCCATTTTTTCCAGGTCCAGCTTCACATGCCCGACCGCGTGCGCCCCATCGACGAATGTATCCACGCCTTTCTTACCCAGAGCGTCAACGATCCGCGCGATGGGAAAAACAAGGGCTGTACGGCTTGTAATATGATCAATAATCGCAAGCCTCGTCCGGTCCGTAAGCCTGTCCAGAACATCCTGAATTATCTGGCCGTCATCTGTAACGGGATAGGGTACTTCCGCGACTAAAAATTTTACACCGGTGCGTCGTGCAAGCTCCCGAAAGACGTCCTCATAGGGCGGATAGCCGTGATCCGTGATCAGGATCTCGTCTCCAGGCTCAAAAGAAAGGGATTTCAGAACACTGGCCAGGGCCTCAGTGACATTATCCACCAGCACCATATTACCCTCATCGACGCCGACAAAGGCCGCCATCTGGCGCCGGACAACCTCCAGCCGTTCCGGCCCCTCGAACCAGAAGAACCAGTCCCGGTCGGCATTCAGCTCCCGGTCGAAGCGTTCTTTCAAGATATTGATTTCATCCGGCGTCGCGCCGAAAGAACCGTGATTCAAATATAAAGGCGTTGCAAACGACCAGTGCCCGGCCCACGACTCATAGAGATCATCGCCCATTATGTCTGGCCGCCTTATTTTTCGGGTACGGAGCTTTTTGGCAGCTCATCCCCTTCCACCAGCTGGCACAGACCATCGATGCACACGGGCTTGTTTATCGGATTAAAACAATCGCAGGCAGGGCCCGGCTCATAGCCCTTGCAAACTCTATCATGCATGGTCTTAAAGGTTTTCTGCTGATCCGTGCTTACGGCGCTGTAGTGGCAACATCCATTGCAGCCCTGCTCGACCAGAACGCAATCCTCATTCTTTGTGCAAAGCTTCATATCATCGCCGAGATTGATGTTGTAAGCCTTGTCGGCGGCATGAACGGGGTGCAAAAGACCCGTCATGAAAATTATCGCCATTGTAAAAACCAGTACTACTCTGCAGATATTCATCAGCCGCCCCCTTTCTTGCGAACAAAATTATGATGTGCCTCAATCCGCCGCACCGTTCCGGATTTGGAACGCATAACAATCGAATGGGTAATTGCTCCGCCCTGAAAACGCCGCACACCCTTAAGCATTGCGCCGTCCGTCACGCCCGTGGCGGCGAACATCACGTTGTCAGGGCGCGCCAGCTCATCCGTCGTGTAAATTTTCTTGCGATCGGTAATACCCCATTTCCCGGCACGAGCGATCTCGCCTTCGTTGCGGAAGACAAGCCTTCCGAGCATCCGCCCGCCGGTGCATTGCAGCGCCGCGGCTGCCAGCACGCCTTCCGGTGCGCCGCCCGTACCTATATAAACATCTATGCCCGTGGATGGATCAGCCGTCGCCATGACCGCGCTGACATCGCCGTCCTGAATCAGGGCGATCCGCGCCCCCACCTTGCGGACTTCAGCGATCAGATCGTTGTGACGCGGCCGGTCGAGAATACAGACCAGCAATTCATCAATGCCACAGCCCTTCGCACGTGCGATCTTGGTTAAAATGTCGCCGGGAGGCGCATCAATATCAAGTATGGATTCGGGAATACCGGGACCAACCGCCAGCTTCTCCATGTAAACGTCCGGCGCCTTCAGGAAGCCGCCCCGGTCGCTCATGGCAATCACGGCCATGGCATTGGGGCCGCCCTTGGCGGTAATGGTCGTGCCTTCGAGTGGGTCGAGGGCGATATCGATCTCCGGTCCGCCCGCGCCGACTTCCTCGCCTATATAAAGCATGGGCGCCTCATCGCGTTCGCCTTCACCGATCACGACTTTACCTTCAATGTGAAGACTGTTCAGAGCTTCACGCATTGCATCAACGGCAGCCTTGTCAGCCGCTTTTTCGTCGCCGCGCCCAACCTCACGAGACGCCGCCAGAGCGGCAGCTTCCGTCACACGCACAGCCTCAAGCGCGAGGTTGCGATCCATGGCGAAACGCTCATCTTCCGGCGTGATATGGGTATAAACCTTTGCGGTGCTGCTTTTATGCATAGTTCAATGCCTTTCATGTCCTGATTGCCCGATTCTAACGAGGCAGGGCCTGAAAAACACTCAAAATCTTTCAATGCGCAAAAGGCGGGGTTTTTCCTTCATGATAGCCAAAGACGCCATCTGGCCGACCGCCCGGGTAATGTCCGCCTGACGAACCGGGTGGCTGGTTATTACAATGGATACAGGCTTGTCAGGGTCGCGGCCCCGCTGCAAAACCGCTTCCATCGAGACATTATGATCGCGCATGATGGCGGCAATATCGGCCAGAACGCCGGGCCGGTCCTTGACCACAAGATGCAGATAAAAACGGCTGAGCAGATCGCCGGCATCGCCGCGCACGGCCTGCCTGAGCGTTCGCGCCGGAACGCCGAATGGTAAAATATGGAAACCACGGGCCAGATCGATAAGATCGGCGACCACGGCGGACGCTGTCGGCCCCGCGCCCGCACCACGGCCTTCGGCCAGGCTGCTGCCCACGAAATCACCTTCGACAAAGACCGCGTTGAATACACCTTCAATCGCACCGATGGTGCTGTCCGCCGGAACAAGACAGGGCTCGACAGCCTGCGTGATTTTTTCATCGATGCGGCGGGCTATGCCCAGAAGCTTGATCTTGTAACCCAGCTCCCTCGCAAAACTTATGTCCTTGGCCGAAATATGGCTGATGCCTGTGACATTCAGCGCCTCAAAGTCGGGCCGGATGCCGAATGCCAGCGCGCTGAGCACGCATAATTTGTGCGCGGCATCCACACCTTCAATATCAAAGGTCGGGTCCGCCTCGGCATATCCTTTTTTCTGCGCGTCTTTCAAAACGTCGGCGAAGGAGCGTCCGGTTTCCCGCATTTCGGTCAATATATAATTGCAGGTGCCGTTCAGAATGCCGTGAATGGCCTTGATATTATTCGCCGCCAGACCTTCCCGCAGATATTTAATGATGGGAATGCCGCCCGCGACCGCCGCCTCGAACATGAGGGCGGCGCCTTGCTGCTCCGCCAGCACTGCCAGCTCATAACCGTGATGAGCCAGAAGTGCCTTGTTGGCCGTAACAAGCGCGCACCCGCGCTTCAGCGCTGCTTCAGCCAGCTGGCGGGCCGGGCCTTCCGCACCGCCGATCAGCTCCACCACCGCATCAATATCCTTGATTTCCGTCAGGGCCAGCGGATTGTCCACCCATGAATAAATGGAAAGATCGACACCCCGATCCCTTGTCCGCTCGCGCGCGCAAACGGCAGCTATCTCAATAGGCCGGCCTGTCCGCGCGGCAATCAGGTCGGCATTGGACTGCAAAACCCTGACAACACCGGCTCCGACCGTTCCCAGTCCGGCAATTCCGATCCGAAAAGGCTTTTTCACCACCGGAGTCCTTTATGATTAGTCAGCATAAGCTGTATAGATTTCCACGCGGCGGCTGGCCGTTTCCGTATCACCCCCGAACGATGACAAGGCGGGCCGTGTATCGCCCCAGGCTTTTGTCTCGATCGCCTCGGCGGGCACGCCCTTGCGGATTAATTCGCGCGATACGCTCAGGGCACGATCCATGGATACTTTCAGGTTAACCATATGCGCCTTGACGGGATCCTTGAGTGCCGTGCGCGCGCTGGCATGGCCTTCCACTCGTACGCCGCCGCTGCCGGCCGGGTGATTTTCAGCCACGAAACCGACAACTTTTTTGGCTGCCGGATTCAGAAGCGATGAATTGTGCTGGAAATAAACGCGTGCCGGCTCCAGTGCGCCGGTTGAATCAAAAGGGGAATCGAAACCCTGCCGCATGCCGGACGGTGCAACAATCCCGGGCGTCCCGGAACCACCCATCCAGCCGCCGCCATCGAGCGGATAGATCGTGACACTGGGATCGTTGAGTGAGGGCATGCCGCCATCCCCGCCGCCACTCCCATATCCGGGGGTGCCCGCCATGCCCGGCGCGGCCGTCCTGTCGAGTCCGTAAACTTCGACATTGTCCGAAGATACGCCGCGCGCGATGTCCGATGAACTCATTTCATTGCCCGGCTGATTGACGACATCCATCGCCGTCGTGGCCGGAGCGGTCCCGATATGTGTGGGCTCCCACCCTCTCTTGAAATCCTCCTTAAAATCCTCAAAATTCGCGCAGCCGGACAATACGGCGCTGCCGCACACAGCTATCAATGCAAGCCTGAAAAGCTGCGTTCTTTCATAAAAATCCTTCAAAGCAGTCTCCTTAATTCCCGTTCATTCCGGCTCCCGGACCCGGTAATGGTGGCGTAAAAGAGCAAAAGCTTCAAGATGTTAAATGAAAATGACAAATACCGCATTTCTGTTGTGATTTGCGCTGGAATGAGGCAGATTTTTCATCATAGCTT
>JANWLB010000090.1 GCA_025451095.1 Alphaproteobacteria bacterium | reverse complement strand
TGGAAATGGGCGCGGACAGCCTGACCATTCACGGCACCGGCGCGCCCCCTGCCGGCGGCGCGCGAATCGAAACGGCGCTGGATCACCGGATCGCCATGAGCTTCCTGATCCTGGGCATGGCGACGAAAGACCCCGTGACCGTGGATGATGCCTCGCCGATCGCCACCAGCTTTCCGGATTTTATCGACCTGATGGAGCGTCTGGGCGCTTCTTTTCAACCAGCTGGGATTGAATGACGAAGCCCTCTTCCGCCAGCGCGCTCTCCGCTTCGCAGATCATCACCGTCGACGGTACCGCCGCCAGCGGGAAAGGGACGCTTGCCCGCCGGCTGGCACAGGAACTGGGCTTTGCCTATCTGGATACCGGCGCCCTGTACCGGCTTGTCGCGCTGCGCATGATTCAGGAAAACCACCCGGCCAGCGACGAGCAGGCCGCCGCAGGATTCGCCCGCGATCTGGCGCGCTCCTTCACCCTCGAGGATATGGAGAATCCAGCCATCCGCACCGACGAGGTCGGACAGATGACATCCAAGACATCCCTGTACCCGTCTGTCCGCTCTGAAATCATTGATCTGCAAAGAAATTATGCCAAAAATCCGCCGCCCCTGCCCACAGGCGCGCCGGCGCGGGGCGCCATCCTGGACGGCCGCGATATTGGCACGGTGGTCTGCCCCGGGGCGCCGCTGAAACTGTTCGTGACGGCCAAGACGGAGATTCGCGCCGAAAGAAGACATAAAGAGTTGCAATCAAAAGGCATTCCAGCTACATATGAGGCCGTTTTGGCCGAGATGCGCGAACGTGACGCGCGGGATGCCGGGCGGGAAACCTCGCCCATGAAGCCCGCCGCCGATGCCGTGATCCTGGATACGTCGCAGATGACCATCCAGCAGGTTCTCGAGACCGCCATGGCCCTGGTAAAGAGCCGGACCGGTTTTCTGGCCACACACTGAACAAGCCATGGTTAATGGCGGGAATTAAAGGCGCTCTGTTCTGTAAGCAAGCCGGCGTATCCGGGGAACAGAGGGTCTATATAAAAACTGAAAGGACTAACTAAAATGGCACACAAAGCCGCAAATATCCAAGACAGAGAAGACTCCAAGGAGTTCGCTTCGCTTCTTTCTGAATCCATGAAGCAGAATAAGAAATTCGAAGGCAACGTCGTCGAAGGACGCGTTATCGAGATTATAAACGATTACGTCATTATCGATGTCGGTCTGAAATCGGAAGGCCGCGTCGCGCTGCGTGAATTCTCCTCGCCCGGGCAGGAAGCTGAGCTCAAGCCCGGCGACAAAATCGAGGTTTTTATCGAACGCATGGAAAACCGCGACGGTGAAACCGGCATTTCACGGGAAAAAGCACGCCGCGAGGAAGTCTGGGTCGATCTGGAAAAATCGCACACCAAGAATGAGCGCGTCACCGGCATTATCTTCGGCCGCGTCAAAGGCGGGTTTACCGTGGATCTGGGCGGCGCCATGGCGTTCCTGCCCGGCAGCCAGGTAGATATCCGTCCGGTACGCGACGTATCGCCCCTGATGAACACGCCGCAACCGTTTCACATCCTGAAAATGGACCGCAGCCGCGGCAACATCGTGGTTTCGCGCCGTGCCGTTCTTGAGGAAAGCCGCGAGGAAGTTCGCAGCGAACTGCTGGAAAACCTCCGCGAGGGCGTGATCCTGAAAGGTGTCGTGAAGAACATCACCGATTACGGCGCATTCATTGATCTGGGCGGTGTAGACGGACTTCTGCACGTCACCGACATTTCGTGGAAGCGCGTCAATCATCCTTCGGAAGTTCTGCACATCGGTCAGACGATCGAAGTACAGGTCATCCGTTACAACGAGGAAAATCAGCGTATTTCCCTCGGCATGAAACAGCTGGAAAGCGATCCGTGGCAAGGCATTGCCGCCAAGTACGCGGTTGGCCAGAAATATCGCGGCCGGGTCAACAACATCACCGATTACGGGGCGTTCGTTGAACTGGAGCCGGGCATTGAAGGCCTCGTTCACGTCTCTGAAATGTCCTGGACCAAGAAAAACATCCACCCCGGCAAAATTGTTTCCACATCGCAGGAACTGGATATCATGGTCCTCGAAGTTGATCAGGACAAGCGCCGCATCTCGCTGGGCCTCAAGCAATGCCAGGAAAACCCCTGGAAGAACTTTGCCGAGACCCATCAATCCGGCCAGGATCTGGAGGGCGAAGTCCGCAACGTCACCGAGTTCGGCCTGTTTGTCGGCCTGCCCGGCGACATCGACGGCATGGTTCACCTGTCCGACATCTCCTGGGACGATCAGGGCGCCGAAGCCCTCAAGGCCTTCAAGAAAGGCGATACCGTCAAGGTCCGCATTCTTGAGATTGATCCGACCAAGGAGCGTGTTGCTCTGGGCATCAAGCAACTGACCGAAGATCCGAACCCCGGCTCCTCGGAAAGCAGCGGCGGGATCAAGAAGGGCGATGTAGTCACCTGCACGATCATGTCCGTTGGCGACAAGGGCATCGAAGTGAAGGTCAGTGATTCGGCTACCGGCTTCATCAAGAAGTCCGATCTTTCACGCGAACGCTCCGAACAGCGCGCCGACCGCTTTGCCGTAGGCGAAAAAGTTGACGCCAAGGTCGTTTCGGTCGAAAAAGGTGGCCGTAAGATTGGTCTTTCGATCAAGGCCCGCGAAATCGACGAAGACAAAGCCGCGCTGGAAGCCTTCGGCTCCACCGAGAGCGGCGCGTCGCTCGGCGATATTCTGGGCGCGGCCCTGAACAAGGCGCCGGCCGGCGAAGGCGAAGACGCCAAGCCGAAAAAGAAGGCCGCGTCGAAGAAAGCCAAAAACGAAGAGAGCACCGAAGAGTAATACTCCTCGATCCTCACCAGATAATGCAAAACCGGGCCCGCAAGGCCCGGTTTTCATTTGCCGGAAAGCCAGCGCTTCCCTGCTAAAACTCCGGCAGGGGCATCTTCACGCGAATACCTACGCTCGGCGGATCGCCGTCACTGACATTCTCCTGCACGCCGACACCGAGACGGCCCATAGTCTGGCCCTGTATGTTCACGTCCTTGTACAGGCCGGCTTCCACCGACAGGCCGTCGCTGGATTTGTGATTCCGGGCCGCCGCCGAATATACAGCCTCCAGATTTGACGACCATCCTGACGTGATATCCAGCGAATTCGTCCCCGGTTTTGTCAGGCGCAGATCAACGCCGCCATAAACAGTCCCGCGCTGATCGTGATTCGTCACCGTTGCGTGCGCCCCCCCATAAAGATTGCCGCCATAAAAAAGCTCAACCGGCTTGCTCGCCATTACGAACGCATCGGCCCTGACTTCGGAATTTTTGCCCGCGAAGCCCGACAGGGCACCGCCATAGGTCAAATTCACGTCGTCGCCCACCTTTTCCGTCGTGTCGACAGCGACACTGGCAACGCCGCGCTCCTTCCCGCGTTCAACCCCGGCCAGCATCTCAACGCTGTATTTCTGCCCCTCCACTTCGTGCTCGCCCTCGTAACGCATACCTACATGCGCGACATGATCGACATGCTTATCGATGGCGCGGTGTTGGAACATATTGGCGCCGCCGGCGCTATTCAAAGGCTGTGCGCCGATATCACTGCTTAAGAGACCGCCTTCAAGCCGGCCGTTTTCCGTCCTCTGAGAAACAAATGCTTCCGGTGAATTGGCCAGCAGGGATGGCGCCACGCGCACTTCCGTATCTGCATCGACAGTGGCCGCACGCAGCGCAATGCCTGTTTCAGTCGGCCTGATCCGCCCGACCACATCTTCCACCGCATCGGCGATGGGGTTTGCCGATGCGCCTGAATTGCCTGGATTTTGAGGTGTATTGCCCATTCTTCCCAACTCCACCACCATTTTCATCGTCATAGGTTAATATTATGTTAAACGAAAAGGCTCCGGGATGCGCTTTCGGTAGAAAAATCCTTTTTTTTCAATGGCATTTTCTTGACTAGCCGGAGTACGTGAGGCATTGTGTGTCGCATAAGCCTTTGTACGGGATCATGAATTTTTTTATAGAAGGGGCCGGTCATGACGAAATCTGAGTTGATTCAGCACCTGGCGGAGCGTAATCCGCATCTCTATATGCGCGACATTGAAAAGATCGTCGACACGCTCTTTGAAGAGATCACCAAAGCCCTTGCCCGCGGCGACCGCGTCGAGCTGCGCGGTTTCGGCGCCTTTTCCGTTAAACAGCGCCATGCCCGCACGGGCCGCAACCCGCGGACGGGCGAGAGCGTTTCCGTGGCCGCAAAACGCCTGCCCTTCTTCAAAACCGGCAAGGCACTGCGCGAACGGCTGAATGGTGGGCTGGGCGATCGTGGCGGCGAGTACGCCTGATATTAGCACGACTTTATTGTTCTGCCTTCATTGTACCGCCTTCATTATTAAGGCCTTCGTGAAATGATTTCGTTTCTGCGCTGGATTTTTGGGATACTCATCACCGCCGGCGCCTTGTTATTTGCTCTGGCCAACCGGGCCCCCGTATCCTTGACCTGGAGCCCTGTCGATCCGCCAATGCAGATCCCTGCTTTTCTTCTCGGCCTGGGCGGACTGGCTTTCGGTTTTTTTCTGGGCTGCCTTTTTTCATGGCTCAACAGCGCGTCCGATCGCCGCGAACAGAATCGCCAGCGCAAACTGCTGCGCCGCCTGGAGGCACAATCGGCCGAATCTGTTCCGAAAGCATCCGCACTGCCTTCGCTCACCACCGGGGACTGAAAGCCCGCGCATGACAAAGTCGACATTGCCTTTGATTTTCTGCGCCATCGACACTCCTGATCTAGCGCGCGCTGCCGTGCTGTCGCACGCGGCTGCCCGCGCTGGCCTGGGCCTCAAACTCGGGCTTGAAATTTTCAACGCGCACGGACCGCAAGGCATACGAAAACTGACCGAATCCAGCGACGCGCCACCTGTTTTTCTTGATCTGAAATATCACGACATACCGGCGACTGTGGCCGGCGCCGTGCGCGCCGCCGCCGCACTGCGCCCGGCCTATCTGAATGTCCATGCATCGGGCGGCCTGGCCATGATGCGGGCCGCAAAGGGGACAGCCCTGGAGGAAGCCGATAAAAGAAAACAGGCGCCCCCCCGCCTTCTGGCCGTTACGGTTCTGACCAGTTTTGACGAAGCGGAACTGACCGCAACAGGCCAGAAAACGCCTATCTCCGACCAGGTCGTGCGTCTGGCTCTGCTGGCGCGTGAAGCCGGGCTGGACGGTGTTGTCTGCGCCGGGCATGAAATCGAGAGCCTGCGCCGGGCCTGCGGTCCCGATTTCGTCCTGATGGTGCCGGGAATCCGGCCGGAGGGAAGCGCCACGAACGATCAGAGCCGCATCATGACTCCCGGCGAGGCTGTTCGCGCCGGCGCCACACATCTCGTCATCGGCCGCCCCATAACCAGCGCAGAGGATCCTGAAACCGCCGCCCGCGCCCTGATGCAACAGGCGCAGGCTGGATGGAAATGATGCTTGTAAAAATCTGCGGCCTAAAAACACCCGAAACCCTGCAGGCCGCCGCCGGGGCCGATTTTGCCGGTTTCGTTTTTTATCCCGCCTCACCCCGTGCCCTGACAAAAGCGCAAGCTCAGGCGCTGATGTCTCTGTGCCCGGCTTCCCTGAAAAAAGTCGGGCTGTTCGTGAACCCCGCGGATGACCTGCTGGATGATATCTTAAGCTCTGTCACCATGGACATGATCCAGCTTCACGGCGATGAGACGCCAGAGCGTGTGCGCGCCATCGCCCGCCAATATGACCTGCCTGTCATAAAGGCCTTGCGTCTGGCCTCAACCGAAGACCTTGACGGCGCCGCTTCGTTTGAAGAAGCGGCGGACTGGCTTTTGTTTGATGCGCGCGCGGGCAATTCCTATGGCGGCACCGGCACTTCTTTCGACTGGTCGATCTTGCGTGAATTCAAAAGCAGCCGGCCCTGGATGCTCTCAGGCGGGCTGAACGCCGGGAACATACATGCCGCTCTGAATGTTTTGTCCCCTGCGGCTGTCGATATATCCAGCGGCGTCGAGGATAAGCCGGGTCATAAAAATCCGGCTAAAATCAGGGAATTCATTGAAAAGGTGCGGGAAAGACGTTAGAGGTTTTTTATGCAGACAAAGCGCGCGCACGGGACAGAACCCTTATCCTTCCGCTCCGGACCGGACGAAAAAGGCCATTTTGGCATTTACGGGGGGCGATACGTCGCAGAAACACTGATGCCTCTGATCCTGTCAGTCGAGGAATCGTGGAAAGGCGCACGCACCGATCCCTTGTTCTGGACGGAGTTCGACAGGCTGGCCCGGGATTATATCGGGCGTCCATCACCTCTCTATTTTGCGGAGTCCACGACGAACCATTTCGGTGGCGCCAAGATCTATTTCAAGCGCGACGAGCTTAACCACACAGGCGCCCATAAAATCAACAATTGCCTGGGACAGATTCTTCTGGCCCGGCGCATGGGCATGACCCGGATTATAGCTGAAACCGGCGCCGGACAACACGGCGTCGCCACAGCCACGGTCTGCGCCCTGTTCAAGCTGCCCTGTACGATTTTCATGGGCGCCGCCGACATTGAGCGGCAGAAGCCCAATGTTTTCCGCATGAAGCTTTTGGGCGCGGAAATACGCCCGGTCACGTCGGGTGCCGGAACGCTGAAGGACGCGATGAATGAAGCCCTGCGCGACTGGGTGGCGAATGTAGGCGACACGTTTTATATCATCGGCACGGCGGCGGGGCCGCATCCTTATCCCGAAATGGTACGCGAGTTCCAGTCGATTATCGGCCGTGAGGCGCGGGAACAGGTGCTGGAACGCGAAGGCCGTCTGCCCGATACGCTGGTGGCCTGCATCGGCGGCGGATCGAACGCCATCGGCCTGTTTCACCCTTTTCTGGACGATGCCGAGGTACGCATGATCGGGGTGGAAGCCGCCGGACTTGGAATTGAATCAGGAAAGCACGCCGCCAGCCTGACCGGAGGGCGGCCAGGCGTTCTGCACGGCAACCGCACCTATTTACTGCAGGACGCGGATGGACAGGTTCAAGAAGCCCATTCCATTTCCGCCGGCCTTGATTATCCCGGCATAGGGCCCGAGCACTCATGGCTGAAGGATCAGGGCCGCGTCGATTATGCCTCCATTACGGACAATGAGGC
>JANWLB010000089.1 GCA_025451095.1 Alphaproteobacteria bacterium | reverse complement strand
GCCCAGCGCCGCCTGCCGCGCCGGGGCCTGCCCCTGCCCCGCCGGCAGGACGCAGCCCATCAGAATTTCGTCGATATCATCTACCGCCACACCTGACCGCTGCACGGCCGCGCGGATGGCGGCCGCGCCCAGTTGCGGCGCACTCAGGGAGGTGAAATCGCCCTGGAATCCGCCCATGGGCGTCCGGGCCATGCCGACGATAACAACGGGATTATCTGTCATTAAAAACAATCCTTTCCTGCGTAGTGATTATGGGGCGCGAAACCCAAAAGAAAAAGCCCCGTTTGAGGGGCTTTTAGAAAGGAAAAGATTTATTCGTTATGGCTGCTTGTCTGTGTCCGTGATCGTTCCCTGAGCGCCATTTTGATCTATTTTCATGTCAAAGCGGGTCTGGTCCTGATCGGCCGGCCCGCCGGCCGCCGGAGCAATCGTCTGGGGCGCGGCCTCATAACTGCGCGGCTTGCCGTAATAGACAAAACTGAAGATCAGCGCCGCGACAACCAGCCCGCCGACAATGAAAAACAGCGTATTTGATGAATCGTTATCCATAATCTTCTCCTCTGTCGGAATTGAATACAATATAAACGGCATCGTGGCAAAAAAGTTCCTGTTCCTGCCGCGCGGGGATGGTTTATATAATGTCATCATTCCCGGATGGGTGGCCGAGCGGTTTAAGGCACCGGTCTTGAAAACCGGCGAAGGCGCAAGCTTTCCGTGAGTTCGAATCTCACCCCATCCGCCACCCCGTACCTTATAAGTATACTGTCATCGAATTTTGACTGTCATTAAATTTTGAAAATTAGACAAAAAACAATGGACATGAGTCGTGCGCTGTAAATTGACTCACAAGGAAGGAAATCCCGTTAAGGCGCATATCATCGCAAGCGCTTTTCATGACCGCTCACCGAAAACATCTTCTTTAATCGTCGGCAGTGGTAAAAATCACTATCCCAAAAGATCACGGACCGGTTTGTATGATGCCGAACTGGTTACCGCAGAAGGTGAAGAAATTTTCAAAAAGCTGGACGATTACGCTTACAAGCTTTTGGTAGAAAATAGGGGCGCATTAAGACCCTATGTTCTGGAGGGTAAATTGGTCGGTGCCGGACTCAACACGAACGAGTTTGATTATTCAAAACTAAAGCTGTTTTTCCTATCATTACTCTGGCGTGCATCGGAAACAAGCTTACTAGCCTTCAATAAGGTCAAGCTTGGCCCTCATGCTGAAGTTATCAGACAAATGGTCGTGAATGGTAACCCTGGATCGGTGGAAAAATATTCTGTTATTCCATTCCGGTTTCAGGAAGACCAGGCAACGCCCTTTAAAAAAGGCTCATTGATTTATCCGTATCGGGAAAAACTTCTTGGAATAACGATTTACAGATTTTTTCTGTGCGAATACACGTTCATGGTGAAGGTCGATAATAGAAAAACACCAGAACCCTTTAACCATTTACAGCTTTCACCGGACATGCCTTTCCGAGTCGTAGACAGGCCTTTCCGCGGATCGCCAGAGGCAAAAATTGTTAGACATCTTTTAGACAAAAATGAAGGAAGGATGCCAGCTTGGTTTTTGAAAGCATCAAAAAACGATGACTGACATCGGTCTAATCGGGGGCATAAAGTGATTGTACCTTATAGTTTCCATGAAAAATTCAGTGACAGTATACTTTTATCTCAATTCAGTACGGAAATTTATAGATGAAAAGCGCCGGCCTTTCTGTCGGCCGGCACTTTTCATCATTTGAGTCATATAGTCTTGCTATTCATCTCCCCGCATGGCGTCTTTCACGCCGCCCGCGGCGTTCTGCACTTTTCCGGCCAGCTTGTCCGCTTTGCCTTCGGCTTTCCATTTGCTGTCGCCGGTGACTTTTCCGGCAGCTTCCTTGACAGCGCCTTTAGCCTGGCGTGCCGAACCATCGATGCGATCTTTATCCATGTCTTTTCTCCTTATTTTATTTGATTGCCCATGTCTAACAAACGCACAGGCAGCTCAGCCGTTCGAAAGGTATTAAAGCATTTTGCCGGGAACCTTTTTTCTTCTGGCGCCTTTGCAAAGATGCAAGGAGAAAAAAACCATGGATCATGTAACAGCAGTTTTTAAAACCCGTATGGGGGCCGAAGACGCCCTTCGCAGAATAGAGGCTATTGGAATTTCCGATGCTCAGGTGAGTATCGTGTCCAGCGATGAAACCAGGGGCAAGGCTTTTGGTTTCGAAAGGGGAACCAAGACGGACAAAGGCTTTGCCGCGGGTGCTACCACCGGCGGCCTGGTCGGCGCCGTTCTTGGCAGCCTGCTGGCAGCAGGGACTATCGTTATTCCGGGTTTGAATCTGGTCGTTGCGGGATATCTGGCGCCCGCATTGGCCGGCCTTGGCGCCGGCGCCGCCACCGGCGGTTTGATCGGCGCTCTTGCCGGGATGGGATTTGAAGAGAACGAGGCAAAATTTTATGAAGACGAACTAAAGGACGGCAATATTCTTCTGGCGGTAAGAACCGAGAATGATGAGCAGAAGAAAATTGTTAAAGAAATTCTGGATGAAACGGAAGCTTACGGTTTCGATTCAGACCAAGTTCCCCGGAGACGTACTGGTATAAGCGATACAGACGTCCGGATTTGACGCCCACGCAAGAACGATAGCTTCTCTCCGCCAGGCAGGAACAAAAGACCGGCCTGGCGGAGCAGGATTTCCGGAGGCCCGGTATTTGCATGCGCGGAAATTCGCTATGTTTGCTGAAACATGGCAACGAAAGCCGGGCCAAAAAACAGAAGAAAAACCCCCAGCAGGCCGATGGTCAGAAATAGGGCAGTCAGCGGAATCGGGCCTTTTTGCCGCTCGGCCTCTTTTCTGGTTTTGGGAATGTCTTTCATTTTCTGTTCCATATTGAAACTCCCGCATCGGCTTAAAAAACGGGACCTCCGAACCGAAGTCCGGAGGTCCCTGGAACATCACATTGAAGTGATTGTTCCTGCCTGGCCAACGAAACCAGGCTGGATAAAGTTTCATTGATTTCAGAACCCCGGTTCCCACGGAACCCCGGTATTGCTAGAATAGGTAAAGAAGATTCCAATAATCCGTCAAGGAAGGATAGTCTTTTGGAATTCACGGACAGGTTCATTTTCATCGGCGGGCTGCTGCTGGGGCTGAGCATTCTGGCGGGAACCATGTCGAATCGCGCCAGCGTGCCGATCCTGCTGATCTTCCTGGGCATCGGCGTCCTGTTCGGCGAGGACGGCCCCGGCAATATCTCGTTCAACAATACGGGCCTGAGCTATCTTGTGTGCTCGACGGCGCTGGCGATCATCCTGTTCGACGGCGGTCTCCACACCTCTTTCCGGCAATTCAGGATCGGCGTCCGGCCTGCCTGCAGCCTTGCGACGCTGGGGGTTATAATCACGGCGCTGCTGGTGGCGATTCCGCTTTACTTTTTTATGAAGCTCAACTTTCTCCCGGCCCTGCTGATCGGCACGACGGTGGCCTCGACGGACGCGGCGGCCGTGTTCATGCTCCTGCACCAGCAGCATATCAACCTCAGGAAACGGCTGGTCGCGGCGCTGGAAACGGAATCCGGGCTGAACGACCCGATGGCCGTATTCCTGACCATCGGCATCATCCAGTTGATGGATCCGCAGGTCTATGAAACGAACTGGCTGTCGCTGCTGGTGTTTTTCATCCGCCAGGCCGTTCTTGGCGTCGCCATTGGCGTGGGCGGGGGCAAGCTTATGAAATTTTTTCTGCGCCGCCTGTTTTTCCTGCCTTCGGGTCTTTACCCGATCATCGGAATCGCGGGGGCGATGCTCATTTTCGGCGGCACCGCGCTGCTGCACGGCAGCGGATTTCTGGCCGTCTATATCGCCGGGCTGATCGTCGGCAACGGCGAACACAAGGCGCGGCGGCTCATGTCGGATTTCATGGACGGGATGGCATGGCTCGCGCAGATGGTCATGCTGCTGATCCTGGGGCTTCTGGCGGTTCCAAGCCACATGGCCAATGACATGCCCATAGCCCTGCTGGCGACCGGAATCCTGATGTTTGTCGCCCGGCCCGCGGCGGTGTTTATATGTCTCGCCGCCTCGCGGCTGTCGTGGCAGGAAAAGACGTTTATCTCCTGGGTCGGCCTGCGCGGCGCGGTGCCGATTTATCTGGCGCTGATCCCGTCCCTCATGGGTAATCCTTACGGCTATATCTATTTTAACGTCGCTTTCGCCATCGTGCTGTTCTCGCTGATCCTGCAGGGCTGGACGATCCACCCTGTGGCAAAAATGCTGGGGTTGGGGGATGGAAAGGAAACAACCTCACGGACAGAACCTTAAAGCCGGATTGGTTCAACTTTCCAGTGCAATTTTCAACGCTTCGGGCTTGAGGTGATAGTTGTCGATATGTATTCTGCCCAGTGACATGCCATTTTCATTCAACGTCGGCGTATAGAGATCGGCATATTGATGCCTTGATTCACGGACGCGCGCTTCAAGTTCTTTGTTGAATAACGCAATCGTGCGCGCGCGGTCGCCGCTGGCCGGATGGGGCGCAGGCACGGACAGGAAAATCAGCCTGAGCGATCGCCGCTCCGCTGCCTCTGTCATGAAAGCGACGTATTTCCTGACAAGCCCGGCGACAATGGTTTCAAGATTTTCTCCGGTTTTCTTCACATGCGGCAAAATGCCCGTATTCACGCGGCAATCGATTTCGCCAAAGGCGCAGATCAGCTTCGCGCCTTCCGGCAGGCGCGCGATATAACGGAGCAGCGCTTCACGCCGCGCATCCGGCGCAGGCGTCACAAGATGCCATGCCTTGGTCCCGATAATCAGGTGGGATTCAATTTTGTAATCCGCGCCGCCGACTCTGAGCGGCAATCCCGCATAGGTCAGGCTGTGGCTGTCCCCGGTCAGGTATAACGATTCCCCCCTCCCTGCATACAGCGCCGGGTTCTCTTTCCGGTACGCCAGCAATTTCGTCAGGAAGTTTTTATAAATGCTCATGTTGATAAAGCCCTGATCCGTGGGCTGCTGCTCTACGCTGCCCGCTTCCGTCAGACATTTTTCCAGCGCTGGCAGATCCTGCGCTGCCCATTCCGCCGTAGCGCGGTATAAGATGGCGGTGAAGCGGGTGGTGGGGCTCAATCCCGGCGTGGCCAGAGTCTTGTCGCAGACCGACGGCCGCTCGCGCATGGGACGGTAAAGACATTCAAACTCCATGGACAGTGCCGCTGTGCGGGAATCTTTCGGGTTCACCGCCAGCGCGCGGCTGAAAGCGTCGGCGCCATCCTCGTACCGCCCGGCTTTCATCAGCCCCTGCGCCAGATTGGGCAAAGCCTTGGTATAATGCGGGGCTTTTGTCAGCAGTGCCTGATAAACGGAAATGGATTCTTCGTGCTGTCCCATCTCGCCACAG
>JANWLB010000088.1 GCA_025451095.1 Alphaproteobacteria bacterium | reverse complement strand
GCCAACCGGCACGATCACGGCGGCAAACGCCAGCTCCATATCCGACGGCGCAGCCGCGCTGGTTCTGATGCGCCGGACCGAGGCGGAACGGCGGGGCCTGAAAATTCTGGGCACTATTACGGGCCACGCCACCCACGCGCAGGAACCTGGCTGGTTTACCACCGCACCAATCGAATGCCTGAAGAAACTCGGCAGCCGGAGCGGCTGGGATCTGAAATCAGTGGATCTTTTCGAGATCAATGAAGCCTTCGCCGTCGTCACCATGGCGGCAATGAAGGACCTTTGCCTGCCGCATGAAAAGGTCAATGTTCATGGCGGCGCCTGCGCGCTCGGTCACCCGATCGGCGCTTCGGGCGCACGTTTGATCGTGACGCTGCTTGGCGCGCTTAGAAAACATGGGCTTAAAAGAGGCATGGCCGCCCTGTGCATTGGCGGCGGAGAGGCCATAGGCATGGCCGTGGAGTGTGAAGCATGAATGTAAAAGGACTTTCAGCCATTATCACCGGAGGGGGCAGCGGCATGGGCGCGGCCACGGCAAAAAAACTGGCCGCCGCCGGCGCGCGCGTGGCGCTGTGGGATATGAACGAAACCGCCGCCGCGAGCGTGGCAAGGGACGTAAAAGGCCTGGCTGTTGCGTGCGACGTGACAAGCGAGGAAAGCGTCAGGGCCGCCCTGAAAAAATCCATGGATGCCCACGGCGAGCCGCGTATTGTCGTCAACTGCGCCGGCATCCTGATCCCCCGGCGGCTTGTCGGACGGGAAGGCCCCGCCGATCTCGATCATTTTCAGAAGACGCTGCTGGTCAACCTGGTTGGCACCTATAACGTCATGCGCCTGACAGCGGCGGCAATGATGGCGCTGGAGTCGCTTGACGCCGACGGCGCCCGCGGTGTGATTATCAACACCGCCTCGATCGCCGCCTATGAAGGGCAGATCGGCCAGGTGGCCTACAGCGCGTCCAAGGGCGGCGTCATAGCCATGACTCTGCCTGCGGCGCGAGAGCTGGGAAAACACGGGATTCGTGTCATGGCCATAGCACCGGGGGGCGTCGATACGCCGATGGTCAGCGCCGTATCGGACGAGGTGCGACAGTCCATCGAATCTACGATTCCTTTTCCGCACCGTCTGGGCAAGCCCGAGGAGTTCGCGCGGCTGGCGCTTCACATAGTTGAAAATGACCTGCTGAACGGCACCGTCATCCGGCTGGACGGCGGCACCCGGCTGACGGCGAAATAAGGAAACATCTGCATGAATGGACCGCAAAAATTTCAAGATGCCCTGAAGCAGGAAAAGCCCCTGCAGATCGCCGGGACCCTGAATGCCTATACGGCCCTGCTGGCCCGGCGCGCAGGATTTAAAGCTATATATCTTTCAGGCGCCGGCGTTGCCAATTCATCCTTTGGAATTCCCGATCTTGGCTTCACCACTCTGGAAAACGTCGCTGAAGACGCGCGGCGCATTACCGGCGCGGTCGACCTGCCGCTTCTGGTCGATATCGACACAGGCTGGGAAGATGCCGGCAAAACAGTGCGGGAAATGGAAAAAGCGGGCGTCGCCGCCCTGCACATGGAAGATCAGATAGACGCCAAACGCTGTGGTCACCGCCCGAACAAGCAACTGGTCAGCCGGGAGGAAATGGGCGACCGCCTGAAAGCCGCCGTTGACGCGCGCAAGGACAGAAATTTTGTAATCATGGCGCGCTGCGATGCGCTGGCCAATGAGGGGCTTGAGGCTGTAATCGAGCGCAGCGCCTATTACGTAACATGCGGCGCCGACGCCATTTTCGCCGAGGCCATGACCGATCTTGCGCACTACGATAAAATCAAAAAAGCTGTGAAGGTGCCGCTTCTGGCCAACATCACGGAATTCGGAAAAACCGATTTGTACACGACGAAACTGCTGGCCGCCCACGGCGTCGACATGGCGCTGTATCCCTTGAGCGCCTTCCGCGCCATGAGCCGCGCCGCCGAAAATGTATATAAAGTGTTGCGCGAGGAAGGAACGCAGAAATCCGTCCTCGACACCATGCAGACACGTCAAGAGCTCTACGAGGTTTTGGATTATTTTAAACTAGAGGAAAAAATCGACAGGGAGACAAAGGGACATGAGCACACAGGCAGCAGCAAAAAGCCCCGCTAAGAAGACGGGCGGCCTCGCCGGCGTGGTGGCGGGGCAGACCGCCATTTCCGCTGCAGGCGGCGCGCACAATCTCGAATACCGCGGCTATTCGATTTATGATCTGGCCGAGCAGGCGGAGTTTGAGGAGATTGCCTATCTCCTGCTCTATGGCCGCCTGCCAACCCTGCGTGAGCTGAAGCACTATAAAAACAACCTGAAAAACCAGCGCGACCTGCCTGCCGCGCTGAAAGAGATCCTGGAGCGCATTCCATCTGATTCACACCCGATGGACGTCATGCGCACGATCACATCCTTTCTGGGACATCTGGAGCCGGAATCAAAAGAGCACGATCAGATTGCCGTCGCCAACCGCCTTCTGGCGCTTTATCCGTCGGCTCTGCTTTACTGGTGGCACTTCGCGCATAATGGCGGGCTGCGCATAAACCCGGTCACGGACGCCGAAGGCATCGCCGATCATTTCCTTACCCTTTTGCATGGTCGCCAGCCTTCCGCCCTGCATAGAAAGGCCATGAACGTCTCTTTGATTCTTTATGCGGAGCATGAATTCAACGCCTCCACTTTTGCGGCACGCGTTATCGCTTCCACCCTGTCCGACTTTTATTCCGCCGTGACAGGCGCCATCGGCGCCCTGCGCGGACCTCTGCATGGCGGCGCGAACGAGGCGGCGATGGAGCTGATCAGCCGCTTCAAGACTCCCGGCGAAGCCGTGAGCGGCGTTAAATCGATGATGGCGCAAAAACAGCTGATTATGGGCTTTGGCCACCGGGTCTACACCGAGGCCGATCCGCGCAATATTGTCATCAAAAGCTGGTCGAAAAAGCTGTCGGAGGAAGCGGGATCGTTGGCGCTATACAACGTGTCCGAGGCCATCGAGAAACTGATGTGGGATGAGAAAAAACTTTTCCCCAACCTGGATTTTTACAGCGCCTCGACCTATCACCTGATGGGCGTTCCCACGTCTCTGTTTACGCCTGTTTTCGTGATGTCCCGCATTACAGGCTGGGCCGCACATATTTTCGAACAGCGGGCGAACAACAAACTCATCCGTCCTTCCGCCGATTATACGGGGCCGGAGAAGCGCGAATTTATCTCCGTTGAAAAGAGATAGTTTTTAGCCCGCTTTGTGCTATTACTGCCTCATCTGCAAAATATTTTGAGGAGCAGGAAAATGGGTTCAGCCGCGCACGCACATAATGTCGATCTCAACGAACGTCCCGACCCGGACAAGGTGCTGGTCGATATCGCGAACTACGTCACCGATTACGTTGTAACCTCGGACGAAGCCTATGAAACCGCGCGCTACTGCCTGATGGATTCGATCGCGTGCGGACTCATGGCCCTGAAATTCCCGGCCTGCACAAAGCTGCTCGGCCCCGTCGTGCCTGGCACAACCGTGCCTCATGGTGTGCGCGTGCCCGGCACGAAATACGAACTCGACCCCGTCAAGGCCGCATTCGACACCGGCGCCCTGATCCGCTGGCTCGATTACAACGACACATGGCTGGCGGCCGAATGGGGACACCCGTCCGACAATCTGGGCGCCATCCTGTCCTGCGCCGATTATGTCAGCCGCCGCGCCGAAGCCGAAGGAAAACCCGGCCTCACCCTGCGCGACGTCCTGACCATCATGATCAAGGCGCACGAGATTCAGGGCTGCTTCGCATTGGAAAACGCCTTCAACCGGCTGGGCATCGATCACGTCATACTGGTCAAGCTGGCCTCCACGGCCGTGGCCACGAAAATACTGGGCGGCACCCGCGACCAGATCATCGATGCGCTTTCGCACGCCTTCGTCGACGGCCACCCGATGCGCACCTACCGCCACGCACCCAATGCCGGACCGCGCAAGAGCTGGGCAGCGGGCGACGCCACCAGCCGCGCTGTACGACTGGCGCAGATCGTGCTGGCGGGGGAGATCGGCTATCCGTCCGTCCTGACCGCGCCCAAATGGGGATTCTATGACGTCCTGTTCAAGGGACAGGCTTTCAAATTTCAGCGCCCTTTCGGCTCCTATGTCATGGAACACGTGCTGTTCAAAATATCCTATCCGGCAGAATTCCATTCGCAGACGGCCGTCGAATGCGCGCTCAGGCTTTATCCGCAGGTTAAAAACAAGCTCGACAAGATCGAAAAAATCGTCCTGACGACGCATGAGGCCGCGATCCGGATCATCAGCAAGACCGGGCCGCTGCACAATCCGGCCGACCGCGATCACTGCCTGCAGTACATGGTTGCGATCCCGCTGATCAAAGGCAATCTGGTCGCTGAGGATTACGAGGACGATGTTGCCGCCGATCCGCGTATCGACAGGCTGCGCGCGAAAATGGAAGTGGTAGAGGACAAACGATACTCCCAGGATTATCACGAACCGTCCAAACGCAGCATCACCAACGCCATGCAGATCTTTTTTACCGACGGCACAAAAACGGAAAAGGTGGAGATCGAATATCCGGTCGGACACCGCCGCCGCCGGGCTGAAGGCATTCCATTGCTGGAAGAAAAATTTGTGGCCGCCCTCAAGGCTCATTACAGCCCGGCGCAGGCCGAAAAAATCGTTGCCCTGTTTAGCGACCAGAAGAAGCTCGAAAGCCTGAAGATTACCGCGCTTATGGAGGCCCTGCAGGCCTGAGGCAGCGGAAGAGATTATCCGCACGTCTTTCAACAATGCTTTCGGGAATCATCCTGTCGCGCATGATAGAGGCGGCTGCTTCGGAAATCTCCTGCGTTTCGCGCAGGCCGAAGCCTTCCGTGTCCCGCAGGTTTTGAATGGCGTGGCAGTCCGCCGCGAGCTCTCTGTCCATCAGGGTGAACATAACCTCATAAGTCGGGGCGTCGACATCGCCGGCCTTGTGATGGCCGCATTCATGTTTCATGACAAATTTCCGGAACGTGCGGGGAAGTCCGGGGAAAATATCGCGGTCGTAATAGATGACGGGCCGGCCGGATCTGTCGCGGTCAGCCGCGGCGATATAGGCGTTGTGCCGGGCCTGAAGTTCCGCGCCCGGGATTGCGGCATAGCGAACAGCTTCGCCTTTTTGATTCGTGCAGTGCGGCAGCTCTGTGCCGGGCTGGCCGTTTTTGAGGGTTTCAGGACGGATGCCGCAGGCACTGCCGAACAGGCCGGCCAGCGACGCCGCGCATAAAAACCGGGTTATTTTTTTCGTTTGGGGGCCGTTCATGACGCTCCTGATTCACTTGGACAGGCTTCGCCTGCTGAATTTCAGAAGCAACTTTAGTCGCCTTCTTAGGTTATGTCAAATAATTCTATCTTTTCCCGACAAAAAAGCCCTTCAGCAGGGCGGCGCTTTCGCTGGCCCCGCAACCTTCGACGATTTCCGGCCGATGGTGGCAGGTGGGCTGGCCATAGAAACAGGGACCGTGCAGGACGGCACCGCCCTTGGGGTCCGGCGCGCCCATCACCACCCGGCGAATACGGGCGAAGCTGATGGCCCCGGCGCACATGGCACAGGGCTCCAGCGTGACATAAAGATCGCATTCGGGAATACGTTGCGCCCCGGCGACCGCGCAGGCCGCACGCAGCGCCAGAATCTCGGCGTGCGCCGTGGGATCGCTGTGCTCAATCGTCCGGTTGCCCGCGCGGGCCAGAACTTCGCCGGTGATGGCATGAACCACCACGGCGCCGATGGGCACCTCCTCCCGCTGCGCGGCGGCGCGCGCTTCATCCAGCGCCAATGCCATGAATTTTGCGTCCTGTTCACAATCCATGCCTGTACTTAAGACAATCCGGCGCAAAATGCCAATCCCCCTGTTCGGGCTTTGATCCGGCTTTAATACTGGCGTTTCCATGGCCGGACCGGTAAGAAAGCAGGCATGAGCCGACAAAATACCCCCGATAAAACAAACGGTCCCGACGAAAAAAAGGAGCGGATCGCCAAGGTGCTGGCCCGCGCGGGCCTGTGCTCCCGCCGGGAGGCCGAGCGCTGGGTTGAAGCCGGGCGTGTCCGTGTCAACGGGGCCTTGCGGAAAACGCCCGCCG
>JANWLB010000087.1 GCA_025451095.1 Alphaproteobacteria bacterium | reverse complement strand
TTTACCGTAATTAATCCACAGCCAGCCGATATCGCTCAAATGGAAGGATTGCGGCGGCGGCTCGCGGCTTTTATCGATCGCATACCAGACATCATGCCCCAGCACGGCCATGGCCGGCAGGGCGACAATAAAACAGAGAGTTGAAACGCCGTTACGCATAAGGATTATTTTACCAGAGCCCGCCGCCGGCGGCAAAGGTCATGTTTCGAGGTAATCGAGGTCGGCCGTAAAGGTCTCTTTCAGCAGCGCCAGCGCCGCGAAAGCCAGCAGGATGGCGAAGCCGACGACGCTTAAGCCCGCTCCCGGCACGCCGAGCAGGGGGATCAGGGCGTGGAAGCCTGCCGTCATCGGGATGGTCAGGCCGCGCACCATGTTGGGGATCGTGGTTGCGGCGGTGGCGCGGATGTTGGTGCCGAACTGCTCGGCCCCCATCTGGACGAACATCGCCCAGTAGCCGGTGGCGAAGCCCATGCAGCCGCACATCAGGTAATAGAGCCAGAGCCGGTCGCCATAGGGCAGGGCGGCGTAAATCCCCATCGAGACGATGAGCAGCAGCAGCGAGATGGCGACGGAGCCGCGGCGGCTTTGCAGCGCCTGGCTCAGGAGTCCGCTGAACGCGCCGCCGGTCGTGACGCCGATATAGGAAAAGAATACGGCGTCGCCGGCACTGGGCATCGCGGTCATGCCGAAAGCTTTGGCGAATTCCGGCGTGAAGGTGATGAACAGCCCGACCATGCCCCAGACCGGCGCGCCGACGAGAATGACCAGCGCCAGCCGCGCCAGCAGTTCAGGTTTGCGCAGGAACAGGCGCAGGTCGCCGCGCGCGATGTCGCGCTTCTTCGCCATGAGCTTTTCATACAGATTTGATTCGCGGACATTGACGCGCAGGAACAGCAGCGCAAGCCCCATCAGGCCGCCGATGATATAGGCCGTGCGCCAGTCGGTCAGCTTGGCGATGCCGACCGCGGCGGTCGCGCCCAGGACGCCAATCGCGGAGATGAAGGTGGTGCCGAGGCCGCGCGAGCACTGCGGCAGAAGCTCCGAGGCGAGCGTCACGCCGGCACCCAGCTCGCCCGCGAGGCCGATGCCGGCGATGAAGCGCAGCAGCGCGTAAAGCGGCACGGATGAGACGAAGCCGTTGGCGATATTGGCGATCGAATAAAGCAGGATCGAGCCGAACAGGACCGATTTGCGGCCCATCCTGTCTCCCCACACCCCCCACAGTATGCCGCCCAGCAGCAGCCCCGCCATCTGGGTGTTGATCAGCATGATCCCGGTGGAAAGAAGGCCGGACTCGGCCACATTCAGGTCTTTAAGGCTCTGGACCCGGACGATGGAGAACAGCAGCAGGTCGAAAACATCGACGAAATAGCCCATCGCCGCGACGATGATCGTCAGGATGACGGCGCGCTCCGCGCCGGCTTTTGCCGCCTTGCCCATGGTTTTTCACCCCCGGCCGGTATTTGGCACCGGAACCAAAAGGTTGTCAAACAATGGCGGTTCTGGTAACTGATTACCGGTTAAGGAGACGTGGCCGAGTGGTTGATGGCGCACGCTTGGAAAGCGTGTTTAGGTTAATACCTAACGTGGGTTCGAATCCCACCGTCTCCGCCAGTTACCAGGCTCATCACAATGGTTGTGAAGAGTTCTGTATGTTATTTTTTAAAGGAGACTAAACATGGCTCAAGGTACAGTTAAATGGTTCAATTCCCAAAAAGGCTTTGGCTTCATCCAGCCCGATGATGGCGGAAAAGATGTATTCGTTCACATCAGCGCCGTCGAAAAAGCAGGCCTTCGCGGCCTGAACGAAGGTCAGAAAGTGTCTTACGACATCACTGAAGAAAAAGGCAAAACTTCCGCGACGAACCTGAGAACCGCCGCTTAAAATTCCGGCCTTTCCGGAAATTAAACGCGAGAGACGGTTCGCAGACTACGTACCCCCCCATTTTAAAGGCCCCATAAGGGGCCTTTTTAAGTGGCGGGGAGGATTAAGTGGCGGGGAGGAGGCGGCGAACGAACCCATGCTCCAATTTTCGGGAGCAAGCGCAGCGAAATGTTTAATTCTGTGATTTGAGCCTCGGTTTATTAAAAGATATCTCAAGCTTGCCCCCCAGCTCTTCCAAGTCAAAGGGCTTGGGCAGGCAATCGTTCATTCCTATTCTAATGCAGATTTCTCTATCCTCCACCTGACCGCTGGTGGCGATGATCGGAGTCGGGAAAAATCCTCTTTCCTTCTCTATGGCTCGCATGCGCCGCGTGATTTCAAAACCGTCCATATCGGGCAATTGCAGATCCATGAGCACGATGTCATACGAACAGCCAGAAAATTTTTCCAGAGCTTCGCTTCCCGTCCGGGCGACATCATATCCGTATCCGAGCTGTTTCAGAAATCCGCTCATCATCAGAACAGTCGGTTCATAATCTTCCACCAAAAGAATGCGTCGGTTTTTCCCGGGTTCCAGACCTGATTTTGGTTCGCCAGTTCCGGACTCAATCACTTCTTCTTTTAATTGACCGAAGCTGAAGATGTCTTCGATCAGCTCCTGCAAGTCCTCAGCACTCGATTTCAGAGTATCTGCCATTTCCTTCTGTTGAGGGTTGAGGGTATCGGATGCGGCAAGCATATTCGAGAGCCCCATGACCGCGTTCAGCGAGCCCCGTATGTCGTGCCTTGCCTGAGACAGTTTTCTGACTGCCTGTTCCGAACTGAATTCATGCCCCATTGTCTTATTTTTTATTTCTTTTCCTTCATGTATCCAACCAACAAATGGGGACAGGAAAAGTGCCAGTAAAAATCAGACCCCGTTATGAATTCCGCCCTTTAATGCATCCAGAATTTCTTTTATCGTTTCGCGGGCGACCGGTTTGACAAGATGATAATCAAAGCCTGCCTGCTTCGAGCGTTCCCGGTGCTCTTTCTGTCCCCAGCCTGTTTGCGCCACAATCATAATGTTCTTTAACATCGGCTCCTGCCGCATGGCCCGGCAGACGTCATAGCCATTCATTTCCGGAAGACCAATATCCAGCAGCACCATGTCGGGAAGAAAATCCTTCGCCCGGGAGATCGCATCGGCACCATTATGGGCAAGACGCACGTCGTGACCCATGCCTGCTACCATCCAACCCATTGTTTTGGCGGATGGTATATTATCATCGACCACCAGAATCCGGCGGCGCGGCGCTTTGTCCGGCAAAGGCCTGGCATTGTCCTGAGACGATGCTTTCCTGTCCTGTCCGCGCTCTGATGCAAGGGGAAGCCGTACAATGAATTTTGACCCCTGACCGGGCCCGGCGCTGACAGCGGTAATTGTGCCCCCATGCATCGAGATCATATTTTTCACCAGCATCAGGCCAATCCCCAATCCGCCCTGCGAGCGTTCCAGCGACGTGTCCACCTGGGAAAACATATCGAAGATGCGCTCCAGCATATGGGCAGGTATGCCGATGCCCGTATCCCTCACTTCGATCAGGGCTTCATTTCCATCGCGCTTCGCCGTCAGCCAGATATGTCCGTTTTCCTTGGTATATTTCGCCGCGTTATTGAGCAAATTCCCCAGAACTTGAGTCAGGCGCGCCGCATCCGCCTTAAGCCAGAGCAGCTCAGGTGGCAGGGACACCGTCAGCTTCTGGCCTGCGGCGTCGATCAGCGGGCCGATGGTTTCCACGGCATCCGCCACGATTGTAGCGAGATTGACAGACTCCAGGTTCAATTCTATCGTGCCGTTGGCGATACGGGAAACATCGAGCAAATCGTCGATAAGCCGGACCATCTGCCTGACCTGGCGCATCATGATTTCATGGGCCTGCCTCGTCAGTTCCGGGTCGGCCTCGGCCGATTCAAGAGTCTGTAAAGCATTGGATATGGGCGCCAGGGGATTGCGCAGTTCATGGGCCAGTATGGCAAGGAATTCATCTTTTCTGTGATCCGCTTCGCGCAGATTGTCTGTATATTTCTTCAGCTCTTTTTCAAGGCGCCTGCGCTCGGTTATATCTTCTATGGCGAGAAGAATAAGGTCCGGGTTGTCCTGCGACACTATGCGGCGGGCATTAAGAAGCATGATTCTTGTGCCGGTGTCCTTAAAGACATGGTTCACTTCATAATCTTCAAGGACTGTTTTCTTATAGAGCAGGTCTTCCAGCAGCCGGCGAAGTTCGGGAATATCCCACTGGCCGTTCTCCAGATCGTAAAGAAGACAGCCTTCGGTTTCCTTCGGCGTCATGTGGAAGGTTTTATAGAAGGCCTGGTTCGCTGTTTGCGCGCGAAAGTCGGAATTGAGGACAATCAGCGGCTCGCGCACCGTTTCAACGATGGCCTTGGTGTATTCGTAGGATTCCTGCAGGCCTTTATTAAGCCGGTTCAGTTCCTGGTTGCGGTATTGCAGCTGCTCATTCACGGTCGTCAGCTCTTCATTGACTGACTGCAGTTCCTCTTTGGCCGTTTCCAGCTCCTCGTTCGTGCTCTGAAATTCCTCATTGCTGGAAAGAATTTCTTCATTTGCCGATCTGAGCTCTTCGTTGGCCGCATCTTTCTGCTCTATGGCGGACTGAATATATTCATGAGCCGAAGCCAGATCGTGCCTAAGCCGGTCGATTTCGCTTTCATCGCCGGAAGGGACCGGCGCCTTTTCAGCCAACTCCTTTTCCTCAAACAGGATCAGAAAGCAATTCTCGGCCTGACCCGGCAGGCTAACGGGCAAAACGCGGATGGAAACCTCGCGTATCTCCTCGTTTCTCCTGAGGCGCACATTGTGTTTTTCAACGATGGCTTTGCTTTTGGCACATTCAGCAATAGCCCTTTGCAAGGCGGGAAGAAGCCCTTCGCATGCCATCCGCGTCAGGTTATGGCTTGGTTCTCCGGGTGCGGGTTCCAGATAGGGAGCTGTGCGTCCACGAAACTGGAGGATATCCAGGTTGCTGTTGACCAAGACTCCCGCCGGGGCGTAAGCGCCGATCAGAACACGATCGGCTTCACGCTGCCAGTCCTGTACTGCGGCAGAAGCAGGAGTCGGATTACTGCGTGAATTGAGAGCGCGGGGATTCAAACCGTTGGCGCTGAAGTGCGGATATTGCCGGATGGGTATGGCTTTTTTTGTATATATGCGATGTTTCTGGTCGGCTGGCTCAAACAGATCGGTGAATATTCCCACCGTCTCGGCGGATCCCAGCAGCAGGAAGCCTCCCGGATTCAGAGCGTAGTGAAAGGTGGGGATGACGCGGCGCTGCAGCGGCAGCGCCAGATATATCAATAAATTCCGGCAACTGATCAGATCCATCCGCGAGAACGGCGGATCGGCCGCGACATTATGCTTCGCAAAGGCGCACATATCCCGGATCTGTTTGATGATGCGGTATTTACCATTTTCTTTGGTGAAGAAGCGGCGCAGCCTTTCAGGAGACAGTTCGGCTTCAATGCTGTCGGGATATAACCCTTCCCGCGCCTTCTGGAGCGCTCCGCTATCGCTGAGATCTGTGGCGAATATCTGGATCGCCCGGGGTTTGTTGTCCCTTTCGAGGAATTCAAGCAAAGCGATCGCCAGCGAATAGGCTTCCTGGCCCGACGAACAGCCCGGCACCCAGATGCGGATGGGGAGGTCAGCCTGTTTTGTTTTAAGGATTTCAGGGAATATGCTGGTCTGAAGAACCTTGAATACGTCGGGATCACGGAAAAAGCTGGTGACCTGAATAAGGATGTCGTTATAGAGAGCTTCTGCTTCGGCAGGGTTGTTCTCCAGGAAGCGGGTATAGTCGGCCAGATCCTTCTTTGTATTCAGGGCCAGACGGCGCATGATCCGGCGTTTGATTGTGGAATCGCGATAAAAGGAGAAATCGACTCCCGACGCGTGATGCAGCAGAGCCATGATCTTTCTGTAATCTTCATCTTCTGCCGCCGCGATCTCTTCCTGGTTCTGCTTCAGCGCCTGATCCTGAATCAGGTATGGATGCCGGGCCATGCGGACCAGTTCCTGCGCTATTTGCCGGGGAGAGAGAACCAGATCGACGCAGCCGCTGCGCGCGGCGCTTTCCGGCATGCCGGAACATTTGGCTGTTTCTTCCGTCTGGGCGAAAGTAATTCCGCCCGCAGCCTTGATTTCCTCCAGCCCCTGCGTGCCATCGGTGCCGGAACCGGAGAGAATGACCCCGATTGCGGCTTCCCTCCGGTCTTCGGCCAGCGAACGCAGGAAATAATTGATCGGCAGGTGCGGGCCGGATGACTGACGGGGGATGATCTGCAGAATGCCGTCAGTGATCGCTATGGTAGCGTTCGGCGGAATGACGTAGACATGGTTCGGGCGAACCGCCGCTCCCTGTACGGCTTCAAGCACGGGAAGGGCCGTTGATTTTGCGAGAATATCCCTAAGCGAGCTTTAATGGTTGGGCGCCAGATGCTGCACCAGCACAAAGGCCATGCCTGTATTCTCCGGCAGAGCGGCCAGCAGATCGCAAAAAGCCTCAAGACCTCCGGCAGAAGCGCCAATGCCGACAACAGGAAAGACCTTGCCTGCCGGATATTGGTCCCCGGTTTCCACGGATTTCAGAAAAGGCTGTTTTTGTTTATTTTTCATAATATTTTTAACCTGTAAATATTGCTTTCAGTACTCTTGCAGTACTAACGCTTTAATCCTGACGAAAGAGCACTCAGATTTTTTCGAAAACGCTTTTAGTGACCGGCGAGAAAAAATGGGGGCATATTAGACATATTATAGAAAATCATAGGCTGTGGATAAGTCTGTATAGCTTTAAGGGTTGGTTGTCCATGTATTTGTGCCGTCGCTCAAGAAACAAAAAAGAATTTCATTGGATAAATGAGAACGCCATGCAGAAAAAGAGCATGTAAGGGAACATGCAGAGAGCGGGTCTAAACCCCCTGTCCGCAACACCAGCCCGAGCTCCACGCCCACTGGAAATTATGGCCGCCGAGATGGCCGGTGACGTCGACCGCCTCGCCGATGAAATGCAGCCCCGGCACGGCCTTGACCGCGAATGTCTTTGACGACAGAGCGTTGGTGTCGATCCCGCCGAGCGTCACCTCGGCGGTGCGGTAGCCCTCGCTGCCGTTCGGCCTCACTCTCCAGTCCTTCACTGCGCCTGCAACCGCCTCCAGCTTTTCATCCGAACAGTCGGCAAGGCGCGTCTCATTCATGCCCCAGCGCGCGGCGATCTTTTCGGCGAGGCGGGCGGGCAGGTGGCCGCCCAGCGCGGTGTGGACCATCTGCTTCGGGTTCGTCCGCCGCGCGTTCCTGAGCAGCGCCGGCAGGTCCGCGTCCGGCAGCAGGTCGATCGTGATTTCCTCACCCGGCAGGCAGTAGGAGGATATCTGCAGGATCGCCGGGCCCGAGAGGCCGCGATGGGTGAACAGCAGCGCCTCGCGGAAC
>JANWLB010000086.1 GCA_025451095.1 Alphaproteobacteria bacterium | reverse complement strand
CCGAAAGCGTCGCATGGCTGCAGCGCCACCTGACGGAGTACAAGGGCACTGTTATCATGGTGACGCACGACCGCTATTTCCTCGACAATGTCACGGGCTGGATTCTTGAGGTCGACCGCGGCCGCGGCATCCCCTACGAAGGTAATTACTCCGCCTATCTTGAGGCCAAGCGCAAGCGCCTGATGCAGGAATCAAAGGAAGAAGCCGCGCGCCAGAAGACGCTGGAACGGGAGCTTGACTGGATAAGGCAGACGCCGGAAGGCCGCCGCAAAAAATCCAAGGCGCGTGTGTCCGCCTACGAGGACCTGCTGGCGCAATCGCAAAAAGCGGATGCGCGGTCGGCCCAGATTATCATCCCGGTGCCGCCGCGTCTGGGAGAAACGGTGATCGAGGCGCAGGGTCTGCGCAAGGGCTACGGCGATGCGCTTTTGATCGAGAATTTGAGCTTCAAGCTGCCGCCCGGCGGCATCGTCGGGGTCATCGGCCCCAACGGCGCGGGCAAATCGACACTGTGTCGCATGATTACCGGCGTTGAAAAGCCCGATGGCGGCGCGATCCGCATCGGCGATTCGGTCAAGCTCGGCTATGTCGACCAGAGCCGCGACACGTTGGACGGCAAGAAAAGCGTCTGGGAGGAAATATCCGAAGGCGCCGATGTGCTCAAGCTGGGCAAGATCGACATTCCCTCACGCGCTTATGTTGCTGCGTTCAATTTCAGCGGCACGAACCAGCAGAAAAAAGTCGGCGATCTTTCCGGCGGCGAGCGCAACCGGGTGCATCTGGCCAAGATGCTCAAGTCGGGCGCGAACGTACTGCTGCTGGACGAGCCGACCAACGATCTGGACACGGAGACGCTCTCGGCGCTGGAAGAGGCGCTGGAGCAGTTTCCCGGCTGCGCCGTGATCATCTCACACGACCGCGCGTTTCTGGATCGTCTGGCCACGCATATTTTGGCATTTGAAGGCGACAGCCAGGTGGTCTGGTTCGAGGGTAATTACGAAGATTACGAGAAAGACTACCGCCGCCGGATTGGCGCTGCCGCCGACCAGCCGCACCGGATCAAGTACAAGCCCTTGCGCAAAGCCGGCTAAAAGAGCGTGTGCCGGGTTCCGCATTCAGCAGAAGCCATGTCGCCGGAGGGCCGCCGCCCCTTTGTTCTGGCTCAAAGATTTTCATAAAATAATAAGGGAAAATTATCCGGCGTGCTCTTGGCAGGTACGGATGGTGCTCGCATCCCGAAGCTGTTACAATAACTTAGGCCCCGGTTCCGGGGAATTTTAATAAAATTTTATCTATCTCCGCGTAAGATAAACTTGGCGGTAATACCATATAACAAGCAGGTGCAGTAAAAAAGTGCGTGCTTATCAAGCAGTTAAGGCTAAAGACGTCGCACGGTACATGCTTTTGCCGGGGGTTGTGCCCCGGCTGAGAACCTTTGCCACATCCGGTTTCAGCTGGCTGGCAACTCTTATGGCAATTACCTACTACTCTTTCCGGCTGCTGCCCGCGCATCATCCCTATCTCAACCCGGCCAACAAGGGGCGATTCGGAGTTCGTCATGTTGTGACCGAGGCTTACCGGCATCTGGTTTTCAAAAAGGAAAACATCGACCAGGTCATTATCTTCTCCGCCCTCAGCCTGGGCTTCCTGCTTCTGGTGATGCAGTTCTTCTATATCCTGCTCATGTTTTTATTCAGGCCGGCCATGGCGCAGGCGATTGATTATTTCGGGCTGTTCGCGACCGCCAATCCCGACTATGACATTGCCTTTATGCTGCTCGACAGTGTGTTCGGCATTCCCGATCTTTACGGTTCCTGCGTGGCGCAGGGCATACCCTGCGGGCCGACCTCGCCTCAGACACCGCCGCCCTTCCCGTCGCCTTTCCATGACGGTCTGCACGTGCTGTTCTTTTTTTACAGTCTGGCGCTCCTGGTGGTCGGGGTCCTGATCCTGCTTTATTACGTTCTGATCATGGTCGGCGAGACCGCCCAGAGCGGCACGCCTTTCGGGCGGCGATTCGACCATATCTGGGCGCCCATCCGCCTCGTGGTCGCGATCGGCCTGCTCGTGCCCATCAACTACGGGCTGGGATCGGGCCAATATATCACCCTGTTTGCCGCCAAGCTCGGCTCCGGTTTCGCGACCAACGGCTGGCTTTTGTACAACCGCTCGCTCGAAGACGCCATCGGCTGGTCGGCGCTGAACGGTGGCGGTTCGGGTGAATACCTGATCGCGCGTCCCTCGACCCCGACCGTGTCCGACGTCATGCAGTTCATGACGCTGGTCCGCACCTGCAAGGTCGCCTATGAAACCCTGTACAAGGACAAGCGCGGCATCGAGATCAAGCCCTTTCTCGTCAAGAATCCGCCGCCGCCGACGGAGGTCACAGGCCCCAATGCCCCGCCCTGGCAGGACGCAGTCGATTTTTACAACAAGGGCGATATCGTCATACGTTTCGGCCATGACGGCAACGATGCCGGTGGCGGTGGTCCGCCCATGTATCCCGGCGCGCGGGGCGGGGTAGAGCCCTATTGCGGCGAGGTAACGATTCACACCAAGGACCAGAGCTTCGTCGGCACGCAAACCGCCCAGGCCGGCTATTACGCCTGGATCATGGAAATGTGGCTGGATGACGCCTATGACGATTACGCCATCCGCGCCAACTGCGTCCAGCTGACGCCCAAGCCCTATGCGGCGGCGGTTGGCAAGGATTGTGATGGCGTTGATTTCGGGGCGGGCGACGATCCCACCAAGCTGCCGCCCAACGCCTGGAAAACCGAGCGCGCGGCGACGGAATGGGACCGTGTAAACACCTTCATCGATCAGGCCTATCTGGACATGGTCGCGCAGACGGACTTTGCCGTCAGCCAGGACATCCTTGACCGCGGCTGGGGTGGCGCCGGCATCTGGTACAACAAGATCGCCCAATGGAACGGCGCCTTTTTCGCTTCCGTCAAGGCGGTTCCAACAGCCAGCCTTATGCCCCGCGTGATGGAAAAGATCCAGAACGCCCGACGCGGGGCCGACCAGAACACCAATGCCGAAGACCGGTTCGAGCCCTATCTGAATGAATCGCGCTCCGTCGATTTCGACATCGATGGCGAGGAAAAAATCGCCACGGTCTTAAGCGATGTTTACAAGGACTGGCGCACGAGCAAACCGACAGAGAGGGTTGAGCAGCAGACCCAAGGAAACGTCATTTTCGACACGCTGCATTTCATGTTCGGCCTCGATGGTCTTTACCAGATGCGCGACAACGATCCCGTGCATCCGCTGGCGCAGCTGGTGGCTATCGGAAAGAGTATTATCGATGGCGCCATACATAACCTCATCATCTCTCTGGCTTTCGCCGCGGGCGGCGGCATGACGGAAATGATGGAAAAGCACGTGGGCGCGGCGCTGAACGCCATGAGCGGAATTTTCGTCTCTCTCACAACCATCGGTCTTTCGATCGGCTTCGTCCTTTATTACGTTCTGCCTTTCATGCCGTTCATATATTTCTATTTCGCAGTCGGCGCCTGGGTCAAAACGATCTTCGAGGCGATGGTCGGCGTGCCGCTCTGGGCGCTGGCGCATTTGCGCGTTGACGGAACGGGCCTGCCCGGCGATACGGCGATGAACGGGTATTTCCTGATTTTCGAGATTTTCGTGAGGCCGATCCTGACCGTTTTCGGCCTGCTGGCGGCCATGGCGATCTTTTCGGCCATGGCGCGAACCATGCACGGCCTCTTCCCGCTGGTTACCCAGAACCTGACCGGATTTGACTGCCGCAACTGCGATCCGGGCATTAATATTGCCGGGTCTCTGGAATTCAAGCGCTCGGTCGTCGATGAATTTTTCTTCACCCTTGTCTATACAATTCTGGTCTGGATCATGGCGACATCGTCGTTCAAGCTGATCGACCAGATTCCGAACGGCATTCTGCGCTGGATGGGCGCCGGCGTGCCCAGTTTCGGCGACAATGCAGGCGATCCGGCTGACGGGCTTATCCAGTACGCGGCCTTTGGCGGCGCCTCGGTATCGCAACAGGTTGTCGGTGCGCTGCAGACCGGCGCCCGGACAGCGGGGAATGTGCCGGGTGCGCTGGGCAACCTGGTCGGCAATTTCAAAATACCGGAGCAGTTCACGATCAAGGGTAGTAAGTAAGCTCACGTAAGACATGGACGAGACCATAGATGAATACGACGACAAGACAGGTTCTTAAATACGCACTTCTGCCGGGCATCCTGCCCCGGTTCAGGGATCTGTTTTCGTCCGGATTCGGTCATGTGTCCTATTTCATGGCACAGGTCTTCCGCGCCGCGCGCCTGCTGCCCGACAACCATCCCTATTTGAACCCGGCCAATATAGGCAAATTCGGCATCCATCACGTCATCGCGCAGGCCGGTGCGCAACTGCGCTTCAGAAAAGAAAATATCGACCAGATCGCCATCTTCTCCCTGCTGATGGTTGGCATGGTGATCATGTTCATGCAGGTCTGTTTCCTGGGGTTCGCCATTTTTATCAACGCCGCCGGCGCCCAGCCGATCCTTCCCGACAGCTTTGAAGATTTTTTCGGTACGGCCAACCCGACGGACGACGTGGCATTCGTTCTTCTCGACCGGGTGTTCGGCATTCCCGACTTTTTCAATTCCTGTGTCGCGCAGTCGATTGTCTGTTTCAATTTCCTGAACCCGGCGACGGACATCGCGCCCGCGCTGCAGCCTGATGGCTCCGCTTTCCCGTGGCCTTACCACGAAGCCCTGCGCAGCATGCTGCAGATGTACAGCGTCGGGCTGCTGGTCATCGCCGTCCTCATATTCTGCTATTTCATCGTGGCGATTGTCGCCGAAACGGCACAGGAAGGCACGCCCTTCGGCCGCCGTTTCAACAAGGTCTGGGCGCCGCTGCGGATGGTGGTGGCGCTGGGTCTGCTGATCCCCGTCGCCAACGGCCTGAATTCAGGCCAGTATATCATGCTCTATCTGGCCAAATGGGGCTCGGGTTTTGCCACCAACGGCTGGAACCTGTTCACGGAAACGGCGGTGGTTGCCAACATGACGGCGGCGGGCGTCGATCAGGCAAGCCTGGTTGCCAAGCCCAACACGCCGGAGATCACCACCTTCCTCGAATTCATGACCACACTGGACGCCTGCTGGGCGGCGGAGGCCTACTCCAACCCGCCGCGCACCATTGTCGGCTACCTGGTCAAGGACACGCGGGAGCCGGATTCCCGCGTGGTTATAGACACAGGCACGACTTATCAGGAGGCGCTTGAATTCAGCAATTTCGGTGAGATCCGCATGCGTTTCGGCGTCTGTCTGAACAAGGATGCGGACGGAAAAGAAGCGCCCTGCGAGGCGGGGCCCGCCCATGCCGGTCCCGCGCTTACCAATGCTCCGCCGGCACCGGCACCCGGCGGCGGCGATCCTGTTTATGTGGCGGAGCCCGGCTATGTGAAGGACATATGCGGTGAACTGGTCATGCAGACAACGGATACAGGTATCGCCGGTTCCGGTTCTTATATTATACAGGAGCTATATTTTAATTTTATAAGAGACGTGTGGGTGGACACTGCCGGCGGCGGCGGCACGACCCTGCGGGAAGCGGGCGTGGGCCTGGCTCAGCGCTATGTGATGGACCCGCCCGACCCGGATGCGCCTCTGCCAGATGCAGGGCAGATTCAGGGCGTGATTGACGGGTACAAAGCTTACCTCAAGGATATCATTCAGCAGGGCGTTGACGCGCAGGCGACCAACACGATCTGGGTCTATCAGCTCGAGGCTTTGGGCTGGGGCGGTGCCGGTATCTGGTACAATAAAATCGCCCAGCTCAACGGCTCCGTGATTTCTGCAGCCCAGAATTTGCCGATCGTGCGCAATTATCCTTCGGTGCTGGAGACTGTGCGCAAGGAGCGTCTCAAGCAGGATAACGACATTACGGGCCGCAATGCCTTCCGCGCCTATCTGTCCGGCGGCCAGTCGGTCGTGCCGAAGGAGCCGCGCGAAGCCAAGATATATAACGCGGAGTGGGAGGCCTATAACCTCTGGAGCGACTCTTATATCGAACCAACGAACAATATTTTCGTTGATGCCATCCGCGCGCTTTTTGGCCTTCAGGGGCTATACAATATTCGTGACAACGCGGGGATTCACCCTCTGGCGCAGCTGGTCGCTGTAGGAAAAAGCCTGGTCGACGCGGCCATCAGAAACCTGGCCTTCTCGCTTGGCACCGGCGTCGCCGGCGGTGTCGCCATGATCTTCCAGTATCACAATGCCGGCTCTGTGATCTCGGCCGCCAGCAGCTTCCTGTTCAGCATAGCGATGATCGGCCTGGGCATCGGTTTCGTCCTTTATTACATCGTGCCCTTCATGCCGTTCATATATTTCTTTTTCGGCGTTGGCGGCTGGGTGAAGGCCATTTTCGAAGCCATGGTCGGCATACCGCTCTGGGCGCTGGCCCATATCAGGATTGACGGCGACGGCCTGCCCGGCAACGCGGCCATCGGCGGCTATTATCTGTTGCTTGAGATATTCCTGAGACCGATATTGCTTATTTTCGGCCTTCTGGCGGGTATCATCATATTCGCGGCGCAGGTCTGGGTTTTGAACGATATATTCTCGCTCGTAACTTCGAACCTGGGGGGCTTTGACGCCGACGCGGCCGTCAATGGCGGTTACGCGGCCGGCGAAACGGGCAGCATTGAATATTTCCGCGATCTGGTTGACCAGTTCTTCTTCACCATTATCTATACGATCGTCGTCTATATGATGGGCATGGCGTCGTTCAAGCTGATCGACCTTATTCCTAACAATATCCTGCGTTGGATGGGCGCCAGCGTCCAGAGCTTCGGCGCGCAGGACAGCATCGATCCGGGCGAGAACCTGGTCCGTAACACGCTGATCGGCACCAACCAGGTTGGCGGCCAGCTGGGCGGTGCCATGAGGGGCGCTCAGGGCGCGGCCGGGGAAACCGGTGCCGCTTTGGGCAAATTGATGGGCAAGTGAGATGTCCGCAATACGTCAGGGGCGGATTAAAGAGCGGCTATGAGCGTAACCTTTGGAAAAGCCATGAAGTATGCCCTGCTCCCCGGTATTGTGCCGCGGGTATGGGATTTTTTTTCCTCCGGTTTCATTCACCTTTCGGCCCTGATCGCCGGCGTTTTTGGCGCGGTCCGGCTGCTGCCGCCGCAGCAT
>JANWLB010000085.1 GCA_025451095.1 Alphaproteobacteria bacterium | reverse complement strand
TTCCGCAGCCTTTCCTTAAACCTTCAGTCAGGGAGCCTTCTGTTTCGGAGCCTTCAAATCCCGGGCGAACGCCCAGCAGTTTTGCAATGGCGACATCGCAGGCCGGATCGGAGAAATCTATAACGGGCACGTCTTCCGAGCCGGTAATTTCAAGGGCAAGTCTTCTTACATCATCTGTTTTCGACATGGAAATATCCTTCAGTTTTTCGGTGTGAATTTAGGCGGGTCTGTCAGGTTCTCAAAATGCAGCGTGCCGGGTTGTTTGTTGTCAGACAACAGATGACGCGCGACGGGGTCTTTGACAGATAGAAAGAATCTTGTGAGAACGCCTCTTGGGTTTTGACAAAGAGGATCGGTGCCGACAATCTGCTCAGTGGCGTCGTCGGATAAAGAAACAGAAAGGCCGGCAAGACGAGTGGTGGTGCCTGAGAAGCTCCTTGTTTCTCTTTGTGCAAGAGCTTTCAGAGCGCTACGATCGAGAGGCTGGAGTTCCAGAACAGTATTCTGCTCCGATCCGGCAAGATACATTTCCAGATCGAAAAGAAAATCCGGTTTTTCATGAACGCCATCCCCATTAAATTTTTGCGATTCATAAATTTTGTTTAGGGCCTTGCTGACCCGCTCCAGAGTACCAGGGCCGGCGCTCAGAATAACGATGCTGCAGCCCGCGCCGACGGGGCGGCCGCAGGCATCGGTGAGGGCGCCTTTGGCCACCAGGTCGAAAATGATAGGAAACAGGGATTCATCGGCCTTGTCGATTTCATCGAACAGGATGACTCTGTCAGGATATTCTCTCAATGCGTTCGTCAGGGCGCCACCATTCGAAGAACCTTCAAAACCGCGGGACAGTCCCAGGAGTTTTGAACGGGTCTCGAAGGTGTCCCGGCATTCAGCGCTGTCGACGATAAAGAGTTTTCTGCCCAGCAGGGCGGCCGTCGTTTTGGCCGTAAATGTTTTCCCGGTGCCGCCGCCGTTATCCGTGATCAGAAAGCTAGCCGGCGTCTTGCCATTGGCTTTTTGAAGGCCGCGAGCGATTTTGCCCAGAGTTTCCTCTGATTGACCCAGAACGGTGTCGTTGTTGAGTGCGGTATTGAATTGGCGCCAGTACTGGGCAGAGGCTTCGATCCAGTCGCCGAGAATCCTGTCTTGGGCGCCGTTGTTGCCCAGATCCTGATCAAATGCCGTCATCTTTCGCTCCCTGATGCCTAGAGATTAAATAAAACCCGGCAATATTTAACATAAAAAATAAACATCTGTCAATAATTATGACAATATTTTAGAAATTATCCTTTAGGGCGCGTATTTCAGCGAATTTGGCGGCATTTCCGGCTCTCAGGAACACGTTGGCAGCCTTTTCCAGGGCCAGGGTGGAGGGAAGGGTGGGCAGCTCCCGGGCCCGCAGGGCGGCGACTTTGTCGATTCGGTCCTGCAGGGCCTTGTTACCGGGTTCTATACGCTGGCAAAAGCGGCCGTTGGCCTCGGTGTATTCATGACCGCAATAAATGGCCGTTTCGTCCGGCAGGGCCATGATTTTCTGCAGAGAGTTCCACATCTGTGCGGGGGTGCCCTCAAACAGGCGCCCGCATCCCAGAGAAAACAAAGTGTCGCCGCAAAACAGCGCGCGGCTTTGGGGCAGATAGAGGCAGATATGGCCGGAGGTGTGGCCGGGTGTTTCGATGATCTCGATTGCTTCTTCCCCGAATTTTATAGAGTCGCCTTCTCTCAGGCCGCGATCCATGCCGGGGATACAATGGGCATCCGCCGCCGGGCCCAGAATTTCACAGCCGTATCGCTTCTTTATATCTTCATTGCCGGCGATATGATCGCCGTGATGATGCGTGTTGAAAATAAGAACGGGCCTTAGATTTTTTTCCTTTATCGCTTTCATGACGGGTCCGGATTCACCCGGATCAATGATGACAGCGTTTTTTTGTCCGTCGATCAGAAGATAGCTGTAATTATCCTTCAGAACGGGAATAAGGGTGATTTCGATCATGGGCCGGCCTTTTCGCCGGCGGCGGTTTCCTTTGTGCCCAGCGCATCGGCCAGCCGGTTGTCGGCGCTGCCGGGGCGCAGGGGTTTCTGCTGGCTTTCGTGCGGGGCCCAGCCGATGGTGAAAAGCATCTCAAACGTGGCTTCGATGCGGCCGTCCGCCTGTGCGTGGCGCTCCTGGTACAGTCGCGCGGTTTCGGCCATCAGGGCGCGTCCAGGAAACTTCGGGTTGCGCTGAGCCAGAGAGTTGTTCTCGCCCATGCCGCGCAGGTCGTCCATCAGGCGGAAGGCGTTCTCATAGGTTACCCGAACGGTCTCTGAATCGACAACGGGCAGGGCGAATCCGGCACGCTGCATCAGGGCGCCTGTCTGCTGTTTGTCGGCGAAGGGAGAGATGCGCGGGCTGGCTCCGTTTTTCAAGGACAGCTCCGCCTCCATCAGGCAGGCGCGCAGCTCATGCAGGCTCTGCCCGCCCGGAAAGGCGGCCAGGAACAGGCCGTCCGGTTTCAGGATCCGGCGGATCTGGATGAGGGTGCCGGGCAGGTCATTTACGGCGTGCAAGCTGAAGGGGCTCAGGACGAGATCGAAAGTGCCCGGCGCGAAAGGCAGGGCTTCTTCATCGGCGGTGACGCGGGCGCCGGCCCTGTCAGTGAGGAGGCGTTCCGAGATATCCATGAGCACGGTATCGCCGATCTGCGGCGACCGGGGCAGTGCGGGGGAGGGTCGCGCACCGATTTGCAGCACCAGCGGAAAATGCCGCCTGATATCGCTCAGCCGGTCGGTGAGGACGCTCATGGTCCAATCGATCAGAAACGCATGCCGGGCAAGATGCGGCGCGGCGCGGTTGCGGGTGAGCCGGACGCGGGCGCGGTCAAACACGGCTTCATCCCTGTGTGCCGTTCTGGTCGTGGTCATTTTACTTGATGTAAGGTCTTTTGGCCGTTTCAACCGCGGCAGTGCCCGCACTGTCGGCTGAAGCTTCGGCGTTGGCCACGATGGAGACGGCGGCCAAACTTGTCTGCGCCGGCGGCGGTGAAGCCGTATCCAGGCCCGCGATCGTAGAGGAGTGCAATATGGCGGGCACGTCGGGCCGCCGCATCATGTCCACGCCCTCGGCCGGCTTGAGATGAAGATCGCTGCCGTCGCCGAGCCGGCGATAGGCTTTGGTCATCTTCGAGAGAAAGTCCTGGTCGAACTTCCAGTCCAGGATCCGGCCGATCACTTTCCACATATATTTCATGGGCGCGTACTGGATGGGGCCGCTGATCGGCCGCTCTTTTTTGCCCTTGGTGGCGACGGCGAAGGGAAAAATACGTTGCGGCGTTACACCGGCGTGGCAGAAATAAGGCTCGCCCAGCCGCCAGACGTTTTCCTGCGGCACATTAAACAGGTTGGCGACATATTCCTTGGCTTGGTGGATATTTGTGACTTCCTTGGGCAGATTGATGCTGGGCGCGCGCAAGGTCAGGCCGTTGCCTTCGTGGCGCTGGGGGATCGGCATATATTCGACCTCAAAGCCAATCATGACGTCGCCTGATTTCTTCGTCAGGGGCAGGATCACCGCCTTGTTCAGGGTATTGTCGTCAGGGATCACGAATTCCATGTCGCGGGAGGCCAGGCCTGATACGCCGCCATTGACCCAGCCTTCATCGACGAAGATCGACTGCATGGTGCGCAGCTGCCCGGCCGTGCCCCGCACTTTCTTGAAGCGGTCGTCTTTTTCTGCGCGCAACTTCATGAAGCTCTGCGGGTCGAACAGGTCTTCAGGATCCGATTCTTCGAGCACGAGAGGGCATTCATCCCAGGCCTCGGCCTCCAGCCCCAGTTTTTCAAACAGTGCCAAAATCTGCAGCTCCAGCCGCGCATTCGGAATGAATCCCACGGAGATGGCATTCAGTATGTGCTGGGCGCTGACCTCGCGTAACTGGCCGGTGCTGGTGAAGCCGGTAATGTCCTCCATAACGGATTTAGGAACGATCGGTCCGTTGCGTTCGACAATACGCAGGTAGCGGGTTTTGATCATCTCATCAATTGAATCGGGGGCAGGGTAGTAGGAGCTGCCCTGTTCCATAAAGCTTTCAATTGCGGGTTTGAGACCCAGATAATCGCGCGCGAACTTGACCGTTTCCTTGGGTTCGCTGTTTTCAACAGTGTGGATGATGTCGGTGGGAATGGCCAGGGCCTCCACCATATGGCCGGACCAGCGCTTGCCGTCGAGGTCGCGTCCTGTGCGCGGAATGGCGTTGACGATTCCGCGCGGCAGGCTTTCATGGATGAAGACGTTCAGATGCCCGTCCTCGGTAACACGGTAGGGTATGATTTCCGTGATATCGGAATCGCGGGAGACAATGTCGATCAGGCGGCCGGTCCTGTCATTGCGCATGGCAGCCACGCGCAGCTTGTTCTGGGCCTGCGATTTTTGCGACGTGCGGCGTTCCTGGAGATTGAGGCTTTTGCGCTCGCCCATTTTCTGCGCGATGACAAGGAAGCTGGTCGGGGGCGCGCCCAGTGGCTGGCCATTTTCATCGAACAGCCGGAAATGACCGTCAAATCTTTTGCTGATGAGCATGTCGTCCCAGTGGGGCGCCGTATACAGCGCGCGCGCACCCAGAGGCCTCAGGCTGCGTCCGAACTCGCGTTCGGTGAAAAAGGCGTATTCCTTATGCATCTCCGCCTTGAAGCGGGCGCGGTCATCCTTGCGGATAATGAATTCATACGCCCATTTGTAAGGCAGGCGGAACAGCCGCGTTTTCGGGAAACGGGCGGGTAGCTCTTCAAGGAAAAAGCCGTGGCAGCCGGGGTCTTCACGGGGCCGCGCTTTTTCGGCGTACCAGATCAGCAATTCGGTTTCCGACATTTTTTCCGGTTCCGTGCTGTGATTGGCCGTATCGGGCATTTCCATCAGAACATATTCACCGCCATGATGCAGGGCATAGTCGCGGATGAACATCAGGCCTTCCTGGCGGAGCAGATCGAACTGGCTTTCCAGCGTGCGCACGACATGCCGGTCGTCATAGCGCGAATTCGAGTAAACCTCATGCAGGATGAAGGAATTAATGATGCCATCGAGAGAGCCCTTCTCAAAGCCGGCGCCCTTGGAAATATCAGCGGTCTGGAAGCTCAGGTTCGGCAGACTGTAGGCGTCGCGCGCGCGCGCGATCGTTTTTTTGTCCATGTCGACGCCGATAAAATCGATATGCGGGTTGAGCGCCGCCATTGCATAGGTCATGGCGCCATCCTCGCATCCCATGTCGGCGACCTGCGAGCCGGGCGGCAGGAGAAGATGGGCGGTGGTAAACCAGGCTTTGCGGATAATGTGTCCGGGGATTCCGGCCAGATTCTGGTGGCGGCTGTAATAGCGGCGAGTCGCCTCCGATTCTACCGCAGACGTCGATTCGGCCTCCTCCCGGAGACCCAGCGCCCGGCGATGACCGGCGCTCAGCGTCTTAAACTTCTTTACTTTCATAGGGTTCGACCCAACCGGGGGCCCACACATTTTCAGCGTGGACCACATTAAAACTTTAAAAGCCCTATAAAACGGACTATAGACGTAATTAAAGACGAAAAGCAACAGAATCCATCATATTTTATAAGGAAAAACAGTGAATTCTGGCCAGATGGGAGCGTTTTTCAACCGGGCGATCGACCTGCTTCTGCCGCCGCGTTGTCTGGTCACCGGGAGAGTGGTGGAGGGGCCGGGCATGCTGGCGCCAGCCGCCTGGGCGCAATTGCGCTTCCTTGCCGATCCTTTGTGCGGCCGGTGCGGCTATCCCTTCGATTTTGCAGCGGCGCCCGGAACGGGGGAAATGCTCTGCGCCGCCTGTCTGCGGGAAGAACCGCCTTTTGGACGCGCCCGCGCAGCGCTGGCCTATGACGACGCGAGCCGCACGCTGATCCTGAAATTCAAACACGGCGACCAGACGCATAGCGTCGGCACGCTGATCCCCTGGATGGAGCGGGCGGGCGCGGCGCTTCTGGCTGATGCCGAGGCCATAGTCCCGGTGCCCCTGCACCGCTGGCGGCTGCTCCGGCGGCGCTACAATCAGGCGGCCCTGCTGGCGCAGGGACTGGCGAGACGCGGAGGCACGGCCTTTCTGCCTGACGCCCTTTTGCGCGTGCGCGCCACGCCGACACAGGGGCATCTGGGGTTCAGGGCCCGGCACAGCAATGTACGCGGTGCTTTCGCCCTCAACCCGCGTCACGCCGAAAAAATCAGAGACCGCACGATTTTGCTTGTTGACGATGTCTATACCTCTGGCGCAACCATTCGTGAGTGCGCGGCGATATTGAAACGCGCGCGGGCTGCCCGGGTCGATATTCTGACCCTGGCGCGTGTCATAAAGCCCGGCTATGGCGAATGAATTGCTTTTCCTGTTCACGGCCCCAATCTTCCTGCTGTAAGATGTAAGGAGGAAGGACGCCATGGCCAAGGTCGAGGTTTATTCAGGTTCCTATTGCCCCTATTGCGTCAGGGCCAAGGAGCTTTTGACGCGCAAGGGCGTGAGCTTCACGGAGTACGAGGTCGACAAGGATATGGATCTGCGGGAACAGATGATGAAGCGCGCGCCGGGATACAAAACCATTCCGCAGATTTTCATCAACGACCAGTATGTCGGCGGCTGCGATGATCTTTACGCGCTCGACCGTGCCGGAAAACTCGACGGGATGCTGGCTCATGGCTGAACGGGTTAAAGTTTCCTGCATCCAGCTGAACAATTCGCCCGACCGGGACAAGAACCTTTATGTCTCGGCCGATCTCGTACGCGAGGCGGCCGGGCGCGGCGCGCAGTTAATCTGTACGCCCGAATATTCGTGCCTGATGCGCGATATCGGCGGTGACCGGCTTAGTTTTGCCACGGACGAAGCCGGCCATCCGGTGCTGAAGGCCTATGTCGCGCTGGCAAAGGAGCTGGGCGTCTGGATTTCACTGGGCAGTATTTCAATAAAGATATCATCGGACAAGATGCACAACCGCAGCTTCCTGATCAGCGACAAGGGCGACATCGTCGCGCGCTATAACAAGATCCATCTGTTCGATGTCGATCTGCCCAACGGCCAATCCTTCCGCGAAAGCAAAGTCGTGGAGCCGGGCGATAAGGCTGTCGTTGCCCGGACACCGTGGGGTGTTGTCGGCATGACGATCTGCTATGACGTGCGCTTTGCCTATCTTTACAGAGCTCTGGCGCATGCGGGCGCGAAGATATTCACCGTGCCTTCGGCGTTCTCGATTCCCACCGGGCAGGCGCACTGGGAGATTTTCGTGCGGACGCGCGCGGCGGAGACGGGATCTTTCGTTCTGGCGGCCGGTCAGTGCGGGCTGCACGAAGGTTCGCGCCGCACCTGGGGCCATTCGATGATCGTCGGGCCCTGGGGCAATATCATGGCGCAGGCCGAAAAGGACGAGCCGGGCATCATCAGCGCCACGCTCGATCTCGACGCCGTCGATAAATACCGCGAAGGTATTCCGGCCCTTAAGCACGATCGCACCTATACCGTCGAAAAACAGGGCTTTTAATTTAAAAAGCGGCCTGCCGGCGGTCTTTCGGAAAGGCCTTGCTGTTGTGTGCAGATTTGGCATATAACGTAACCTGCTCAGCAAACAGGTGAAGACGGGGGTTTCATGGTTTTTCCTTTGGCCAAATCCGATTTTCCGGACGTCATCACGCCGGTGACGGCGGAAACGATCCCGGGACTTACGCAAAGACTCTGTGCTGTCAACGCCGATACGAATTATGCCCGGCTGTCCAGCCAGCTCGTCTTCCTGACCGGCTATGAGCATGCCCACGGAAAGAACGGCGCTCCCTATACCCGCAATGAATGGGAGGATGTTCTCAGGAAATGTCTGAACCATCTGAATCAGGAGCTGACGCTGGGTCTCGATCCCGAAATGATCGAAGTGCTGACTTTGTGCTACACGGTGCTGGCCGACACGCCACGCTACAATAACGAATCGCTGATATCCCGCGCGGCTGGCGAAAACACGGCTGTTCATTCCCTGCACACTATGCTGCAGGTCCAGCATCTTTATCAGAGAACGCTGGAAAAGGGACGTATCTCGTACGGAGATGTAGAGTTTTTCCGCAGTTTTCAGCTGAATTGCCTTATGGTGGCTGTGCATGACCTGGGCGAAATGCTGGGTGAAGCCGGAACACTCAACGATGTGGCTGCAAAAGGAACTGTGGGCGTAAAGGATAAGACAGCATTCGAGCGCGGTGTGGTCGATTATGCCGTGCGTCTGGCCGTGCAAACTGTCATCGACAGAAAATCAAGGGCCCGGTTCTACAAGGCCATGGATGACGCGCGGCAGTTGATGAACATTCATGGCAAGGGCGCGGAAAAAAGCGATGAAGTCATGGCGGCGGAGCTTCAGGAAAAGCTGGGGCGGCATGTTCCGCTCAGCTTGCGTGCAGAAAAAGTTTTCGGGTTCATAAAAGAGTGCTGGGAATGGGTGGAGGAGCCCGAGAAAAGTCGCAGGGCTTTTTTAGGGCATGTAGCGGGTCTGTGTGAGCGCATGCAAAGCATAAGACATGTTGCCCGCCATGCGGATTCAGCGCGGAGCCCGGTGTGCGGTGCGGACGGATATTTAAAACTGGAGCCGACGGCGTCGTTTCTGTCGGGCTACCGTCTTCTGGTCGATGCCGATTATTACGAATCGAAACTGGGTCTGGCGGCGGCGGCATCAGATAAGAGGATCAATTGTGAAAAGGCGCTGACGGTGCAGTTGGCGCGGCGTGTCTATGAGACTCGCATGCGCATCATTTCTTGCGCCGGGGAAGCGTTCTTTGTAGATCCCTTGATCAAAGAGACACAGCTTCACAGCGACGGCACGGCTCTGACCCTGGAAGAAACGGCTCAGAGAACGAAAGAGATGGCGTTGGCGGCACAGGTGGCAACCACAGAAGCCAGGTCATTATTGAACGCGGGGCGGCAGCGGCCGCTGTTGATGGACAGCTCTGTGCTCAGGGCTGATTTCAGCGGCGCTGCTTATGTTGGCTGGACGGCCATGACGCGTTCACAGGCGTTGGATTTGTACAGGAATGCCATTGCGCTGGAGTTCGTGCCCGGCACAATTACGGTGGGTGGGCGCGAGAAGGGCGTTGTGCTGATGCGCGACCGGCCGCCGTTCGTGACACGAACGCCATCCCTGGATGAAGCGGAAAGCGGCGCCATTAAAGCGGAGGTCGCGCAGATCCTCGCCCCCCTGCGGCCGGCATAAAACGCGATTTCAGGAGGAGCCGTTCAGACCGCTTCCTTCAGCTTGCGCCATTCTTCGGCTTTTGCAAGAACCGGCTGCTGCGGTACAAAGGATTCAAACTCAACATTGAACATCTTCGCCAGATTGCGCGCCAGCTGCTCGGCGTAATCGAGATTGTCAGGCATGTAGACGTTTTCCGTGTCGATATCCATGACCGCCTGACCTTCTGCGCGCGCCTCGTTGACGACGTGGTCGATGGCGTCCTGCAGCGTCGTGATATAATCCAGAGTCACATCTTTTTCATGGGCACGGTTGCGGCTGCGGATGCGGCGCATCTGCTCCTGCGGCGAGCATTTGAGATAGATCAGCAGGCCGGACCGGCCGGTCTTGAAATCCATATAGTCAAAACATTGCCGGATGATGGCCAGCGCCCCCGGGTCACGGCATTGCCCGTCATCGTGAAACAGCATGTTGGTATAGGCCTTCACGTTCAGGACCGACTGATCCAGAACGTTGACGCGCCCCGGCTTTTCGAATTTCCTGATTTCGTGGTATTTGGAAAGCACGAACCACATCTGCGAGGGGAATCGAAAGGCTTCCGGGTTTTGGAAGCAGTCGGCCAGGAAGGGATTGGTATGCAGGTTTTCGTAGATGCAGTTGAAGCCTATCTGTTCCAGGGCCTGACACAATGTCGATTTTCCAACGCCCAGACCGCCGACCATCTCAATGCGCATCGCCCGCAAACTCCCCTTTATGTGGTGTAATCAGCTTCAAGGCTAGCAACCCGGGCAAGGGCGCGGCCATCTGTAAATATTCGTGGGCCGCGCTTGTCCACAAGGAAGAGAGCGTGTTTATCTTGCCATAATTTTAAGGGGGGGCGAAGAGTTAACCCGCCAGAAGGTGCCGCGTGTCGACGGACAGGGCATTGGCCAGCGCCCGCAGGGTTTTTACCGACCCGGGCTTGCGCCCTTTTTCCATTTCCGTCAGGTAAGGGCGCGAAAGGCCGACCGCGTCCGCCAGTTCCTGCTGCGTCAGGCCACGGTCTTTGCGCAGAATCCTGAGAGGTGTGTCCTGCCGCGCGGCCAGCGTATCGAGAATATCCCCCGGCAGGCCCTTTTCGCCGGTTTGTTCGGCATTTTCGCCGCCGGTCATGACGCGGTATTCGTGGAGAGGCACGAGTACGTATGGTTTACCCTGAATATGAAGCAGATCGTGTTTCATGTCGCTATAAGCAACATATCATGAAACGCCCGCTATCGCCAAAACCTCCTGCGGCGTTTTCCCCATCGTTTCGCGTAAATATTGCAGGGTTACGCTGTCATTGCGTTTGGCAAAACGCTTGCCGTCCTTATCGAGCAGCAGGGGGTGATGATGCCATTCCGGAATTTCAAGTCCTAGCAGCTCCTGCAGCAGACGATGCAGGTGGGTGGCGTAGAACAGGTCTTCGCCGCGCGTTACCAGGGTGACTCCCTGCGTGTGATCGTCCAGTGTTACGCTTAAATGATAGCTGGTGTTCATGTCCTTGCGCGCAAGAACGGCGTCGCCCAGAATTCCCGGTACGGCTTCCTGGCGGCCCTTGCCGCGGTCATGCCAGTAGAGCGGCCATTTGTTCCGCCCCCGCAGCAGCGTTTCGGCTTTTGCGCTTTCCAGACGGAAGGCATAGGGAAGGCCATTTTTCATTTTTTCTTTTCGTTGTGCGGGGCTTAGGGCGCGGCATGTGCCGGGATAAAGAACCCCCTCGGGTCCATGCGGCGCGGCGGCGGCGCGGGCTACTTCCTCGGCGATGTCTTTACGCGTGCAGAAGCACGGATAGATCAGATCTTCGTCCATTAGTTTGTCCAGGGCGGCCCTGTAGTCCGGCATATGCTCAGACTGGCGCCGCACCGGTGTCTCCCAGGTCAGGCCCAGCCATGTCAGATCTTCATAAATCCCCTGTTCGAACTCCGGGTGACAGCGGTCCTGGTCGATATCCTCAATGCGCAGAATAAACCGTCCACCGGAGTCCCGGGCGAGTCTATAGGCAAAAAGAGCCGAATAGGCATGGCCAATATGCAGGCGTCCGGTTGGTGAAGGCGCAAAGCGGGTGACAATGGTCATTTATAAAGGGAAGGTTGTGTGTTAAATCATAACCATGGATTCTCTGAAATCATACACGCATGGTCCGGCTTCGGGAAGCAAGCCCGAACAGCTTGTCATCCTTTTGCACGGGCTGGGCGCGGATGGCCAGGACCTGATCGGATTGGCGCCGATTCTGGCTGAATTTCTTCCTCACGCGGTTTTCGTTTCGCCGGATGCCCCTTATCGCTGTGACATGGCCCCGATGGGGTATCAGTGGTTCTCGCTGCAGGAGTGGACGACAGAATCAATTCTGCGCGGCGTGCAGCAGGCGGCGCCGGTTCTTGACAGTTTCATCACCGGCCAGATCGAGGATCACGGGGTGACGGCGGCGAAAACGGCGCTGCTCGGCTTTTCCCAGGGCAGCATGATGAGTCTTTATGCCGGGCCGCGCTATCCTGAAAAACTGGCGGGCGTCGTAGGGTTTTCCGGCGCGCTGATCTGGGAGGACAATCCCGATCTGGCGGCCCTGCACAAAATCCCGATACACCTGGTTCATGGCGATGCGGATACGGTCGTTCCGCCTTCCGCCTATCAGCATGCAAGGGAAGCCCTCGAGGTTTCGGGCTTTACCGTGACGGGGGGGATGACGCCGGGCCTGGCTCACAATATTGATGAAGCCGGAATTAAGGGCGCCGCTGCTTTTCTGAAGCGCGTGCTGGGGTAGGCGTTTACCGGGCGAAGCTGTTTTTTGTGTAATATTCTTGCGGGCCGGGTTAAGCAACTGAAATAAATGACATAATATCGCGATGCAGCATCGTTTTTTAGCCCCCGTTCTATACGCTGTGCAAGATTTTAGGTATAATGGTAATTGTATGGGCTGCTGTAGGAGCCTGGGGTTTTCAGGCTCCCCCGCGCAAGCGGAAGCGGAAGGAGCGTTGCTCTAGGATGGATGTCTCGATCCCGTTGGAAAAATGTCCCGCGCTGATCCTTAATGCAGATTACAGGCCGCTAAGCTATTTTCCCTTATCGCTATGGTCCTGGCAGGATGCCGTCAGGGCCATTTTTCGTGAATCGGTGGTGGTTGTCTCCGAATATGAGCGCTTTGTCCGCTCGCCGAACCATGAAATAAAATTGCCCAGCGTGCTGGCCCTGAAGGAATATGTCCCGGCCGCACAAAAACCGGCTTTCACAAGATTTAACGTTTTCCTGCGCGACAAATGGCAATGCCAGTATTGCGGCGACAAGTTCCGCACGCAGGAGCTGACTTTCGATCACGTTATTCCGCGTTCGCGCGGAGGAAGAACAACCTGGGCCAATATCGTCACGGCCTGCCAGGAATGCAACATCCTGAAAGGGGATCGCATACCGCGTGAATGCGGCATGTACCCCTTCGCGGAGCCGAGGCAGCCGACGATTTTTGAGCTTCAGGATCACGGAAGAAAATTCCCTCCTAACTTTTTGCACAAAAGCTGGGGGGACTTTCTCTACTGGGACACCGAGCTGGTGGACTAGTGGAAAAACCAAACAAAAGGAGGTTGTCATGTTTGGGACTTCAGATGTAGGCGCAAAAAGGGATGTAATGGGAGCGTTCATGTTCTATGTGACGCAGCTGATCATTCTGGCCGGCGTTTCGACTGTGCTTGTTCACTTTCTGGGTACGGCCGGTGTCGTTGAAAATGCCGGTAGTTTCTTTGAAGGCGGGCATGTGAATACCGTTATAGGCTCGATTTTTACGCTCTGGTTGGGCGGATCGATCCTTTCGAAACGGGGCGCCACAAGCGACGTGATGTCGTTTGCCATCGTGGCTGTCGGCGTTTATCTGGCATGGACATCCAGCGTTATGCTGGGCCTGGTGCCAATCGCCCTGCTCACGACCATAGGCAGCGGCAAGTAACCGCTTAACTTGGGTGATTTCAGGCCGGGCTGGCACTTTCAGCCCGGCTTTTTCTTTGCCTTCCTTTCCGGCCTGATCCTCTGAAACCCGCGAAAAACCTTGACTTCCGGGCCATCGGTCTTTTAAGTGTTTCGAGTTCGCCGCACAAAAAAGATACGAAAAGGAAGCCCCATGTTCACGGGATTGTTTGATCTGAGCCGCCAGCGCACCCTCAAGGAGTCGGTGGGTTTTTACATTTTTTATGCCGGCCTTATCATGGCCGTCACAGGACTTCTGAACCTTCTGGGTTTCTAGATTTCTAAAGCGACAGGACGCCGTTTGCCCGCCGGGCAATCAGGATAGCGCCGGCAAGGCTGATCGCGCTTAGGGCTGCCGACGCGATCATGTTCCATACGGCCATGGACAAGCCAAATACCGGGTCAACCCACGCGATCTGATCACAAGGCGCCGCGCCCAGGGATTCGATTTTGGCGAGCAGGCTGCCTGTATTCTGTGTATCGAATGTCACCTTGCAACCCTCGACGGCTGATTGCCACCAGTGCTGCTCCACGCCGCTGTGATAGAACGCAATCAGGGCCCCGGCCAGAAAGACCGGCGCGGCCAGCGCGGCCAGCGCAGCGGCACCCTTCGTCCCCCGCCCCCGGGCCGCCAGAACGAGACCGGCCAGTCCCAGCAAGGCTGTGAGTGCATAAGGAATGCGCTGGAAGATGCAAAGCGGACAGGGGGTGAGCCCGAAGCCGTATTGCGCGGTGAAGGCCGCGCCCAGCGCGGCAACAGAGGCGGCGGCGATCAGTCCGCTGATGAAGCGGGCATCGGAGAGGGTTTTCTTGAGGGCGCGGGCCAGGCTCATAGCAATGATGTGATCGCGTTCCTGATAATGTCAAAGGCTTCCGCGCCGAAAAAGGCGATGCCCAGTCCCAGCACGATAATCCAGCCCATGCCGATCAGGGCGCCGGCCATGATCGCCAGCCCGTCGCGCATGGTCGTGCCGGCGGCCATGATCATAAGGCCGATGCCCGGAACCGTATGGGTGAGCGGCAACGGAATGCTGGCGACCAGCGCCATGATTAACGCCAGGAGGCCGAAAAGGCGTGAAGGGCCGTCCTGCGTAATTCCACCCAGGCGGGGGCGGACCAGTATCTCAAGTTTTTTTATCCAGGGGATCGCGCTTTCCAGCATCGCTGTGATTTTATCGGCGGGCAGAGTCCGCGCAAGAAGGCGGGACGGAAGCCACACGGTGTGACGCCCCCGGGCCTGCTGCAGAGCCAGAGGAATCAGCGGCAGTGCAAATACAGTGTTGACACCCGGGACTATACCGGTCGGCAGGGCCAGCGGCACGGCGAAGAGCAGCATGAGCGCCCCAATGCCGCGTTCGTGAAGTGCTTCGACCAGCGTGCCGATCGTTGTGTCCGCCGGCCCCCGGGACAGCAGGTTTTGCTTCAGCTCTTCCAGAAGGCGGGAGAGCGGGCGCGGCACGGCGGGAGGCGACAGGGCGGGGGCTGAAACATTCATGCGGCGATCTTACGCATATCAGGGATTGTAAGACAAGCAGCCTTGGCGTTTTGCAAAATCACACGAAAGTCGCCTGAAGCAAGAGGGGGGTGCGCGGCGGCCCGCAATAGGCTAAAGTAGCATGTGAAAGGAGCGGGATCATGCCCCATGAGGACCGGCGCATTATTTTCGACTACAGTGAGGCCTACAAGGCGATATATACGCTGAGCGTTCAGCAGGAAATCCGTAAACCACCTCCCGGCGTGATCGGGGCGTTCACTTTCGACACCGAGGATGACAGCAAGGTCAGGGTCCGGATCGATGACCCCCAGAACAGAAAATCCACCGAAAGCGAATATACCCGCGATTTCCTGGCGGCAGCCCTGATGGTCTATTGCCGGTCTTGCGGGGTGCCTCTCCCCAAAAAAGCCCGTAAATCCGTTGAGATCAGCGGCGACAGCGTTATTTTGCGTATTATGATCTAAGACGGCTTTCTGTTTCCTGACGGGTAGCCGGGCCGCGTTGATTCCCGTCCGGGATAAGGGTATATTAAAAAGGCGCTCCCCGCGCACCAGGCCGCCTTTTGCCGGCTTTCCATCGCTCTGATTTCATTCGACGATTTCCTTCTTTTTGCGCCTGTCTGCCTTTAAGCACAAATTGGCTCAAATTGTTATCATTTTGGTAAGAACTCTATGCAAAAATTTAAGATAGATAAGTGTGACAACGGGTTAGCGTTTCACAGCACAGATTGGGGCAGAGTTTGATTATTCGCCGGGGCGAAAGCGGGAACATTTTCTTTACACTTTTTGGCGCCGTCGTTCTTGTCGGCGTCCTCGGTGTGGCCACGACGACGCTTCTGCGCGGCCCGCTCGGCACGGTGGTGGCCGTCAACCAGCGCGCGAAAATCGAAACACAGCTGGAGATCGCCCGGAAGTTGGCGGCGCTGGATGCGGCGCAGAATGCCGGCGACTGCGATTCCGATGGTTTTATCGAGCCATCGCCGCCCGATCTGACAGGTACCTGCGGCACGATGCTTTCGGGCGGCGGCTGTCTGCCCGCGACAGTGGGCGCGGCCAAAACAGATTCCTGGGGAACCAGCATTGGATATTGCGCATGGAACCATGGCCCCATTGTAACCGGTGCCGGTTGTAGCGCGGCTGTGCTCGACGGTAAGAACGGCCGGGATGAAGCGGTAATCGCCGTCATTTCCGCCGGCCCCGACCGCATATTCCAGACGACCTGCGCGGCCGAGCCCGCCTATGTCACGAGGGGCGGCGACGATATGGTGGCGGAGTGGACATTTGATGAAGCCGAGAGTGGTGTGGGCGGCGGATTGTGGAAGCTGAAATCCGGCGACCCGACCAAGATGGTGCCGGACATGGAGGTCGAGATCTCGAGCGACTCCACCTTTACTAGCGGCACGACGGCTGATTTTCAGGGCACGGCATCTTTTGGTACAGGCAGTATGCTTTCGTTGCAGGGCGGCGGTTTGTTCATGCTGCCCGATGAAGTCGCCGCGGCATCCTGTAGCGCGGCCAACGCCGGTCTTCTGCGCCGTGACACGGCGGCGGGTACCCGCCAGGTCCTGCAGATCTGCGATGGCGCGACCAGCACGTGGGTCGATATCGGTGGCGCCGGGGTGCCTAATGTCACGAAAATCGATGATTTGAGCGACGCCGTCAGCGACCTGACCGGCGGCAACAGCGTTTTCCTGGGCAACACCGGCGGCGCGCTTCTGTCCGGCGGCACGCATAACGTGGGCGTAGGCGTGGGCGCCGGCGCAGCGACAAGCTCCGGCAGCAATAACGTCTTCCTCGGCTATAATGCCGGCAGCACGACCAGTACGGGCAGCAGTAATATTTTGATTGGCTCCGGTATCGTGGCGCCCGGGGCTGGCACAAACAGCTATATGAGTATCGGTAACGTTTTATATGGCGATCTGGCCGCCGGAGAAATCGGCATCGGCAACAATAACCCCTCCAGCAAACTGGATGTCACCGGCACGGTCCATGCGACAGGCGCCGTCGATTTCGACTCTACGTTCAATGTGG
>JANWLB010000084.1 GCA_025451095.1 Alphaproteobacteria bacterium | reverse complement strand
GAATACTCCGACCCGGAAAAAGGCAGCGGCGCAGTCAAAATCACGCCCGCCCACGATTTCAACGATTTTGAAGTCGGCAAGCGCCACAATTTGCCGATGATCAGCATTTTCGACATTAATGCCAAAATGAATGACAATGCGCCGGCGGCCTATCGCGGCATGGATCGTTATGACGCCCGCAAGAAAATCCTTCAGGAGCTGGAAGAAATGGACCTGGTCGTGCAGGTCGAGGACATCAAGAATGTTATCCCTTATGGCGACCGGTCGGGCGTGGTGATCGAGCCGTTCCTCACCGATCAATGGTATGTCGATGCCAAGACAATGGCCGGTCCGGCGATCGAGGCCGTGCGCAGCGGCAAAACGGTCTTTGTGCCGAAGCAATGGGAAAACACCTATTTTAACTGGATGGAGAATATCCAGCCCTGGTGCATTTCACGCCAGCTCTGGTGGGGTCATCAGATACCCGCCTGGTACGGCCCTGAAGGGTCCGTCTTCGTCGCCGAAACGGAAGAAGACGCGCAGGCGCAGGCACAGGAGCGCTTTGGTGAAAAAGTGCGTCTGGATCGCGACCCTGATGTTCTGGACACCTGGTTTTCCTCGGCGCTGTGGCCGTTTTCAACGCTGGGCTGGCCGGATGATGTGCTGGAAGTCAAAAAATATTATCCGGGCGACGTTCTGGTTACGGGATTTGACATCATCTTTTTCTGGGTGGCGCGGATGATGATGATGGGTCTGCATTTTATGGGCGACGTGCCTTTTCGCACCGTCTATATCCACGCGCTTGTGCGCGATGCCAAGGGCCAGAAAATGTCCAAATCCAAGGGCAATGTCATTGATCCTTTGGAGCTGATTGATAAATTTGGCGCGGATGCGCTGCGCTTTACACTGACAGCCATGGCGGCTCAGGGACGGGATATACGCCTGTCCGAAGACCGGGTCGAGGGATACCGGAATTTTGCCACCAAACTCTGGAACGCGGCGCGCTATTGTGAAATGAACGGTTGTATTTTTGATCCGGCTTTCGATCCGGCAAAAGCGACCTATATGCCCAATTTGTGGATCAGGGGCGCCGTTGTCGAGATGCAGGATGCGATTGACAGGGCGCTGGCCGAATACAAATTCAACGACGCGGCGGGCGCGCTGTACCAGTTTCTCTGGGGCACATTCTGTGACTGGTATCTGGAATTCACCAAGCCGGTGGTGCAGGAAGGCGGCCCGCGGGCCGTGGAGACGCAGAAGATGACGGCCTGGGTGCTGCAGCAGATTCTGGTGCTTCTTAATCCCTTTATGCCATTTATCACCGAAGAGCTTTACGCGCGTACGGGCGGCGGCGTTTCAGGCGCCGGGGACAGTCTTATAAATGCCTCCTGGCCTGCCTATCCGCAAACCTACAAGACAGTGGCGGCGATGGATGAGATGTCGTGGCTATGCCGTTTCATCACGGAAATCCGCAGCGTCAGGACGGATATGAATGTGCCGGCAGCGGCCAAGATCAAATTGCTGGTCCGGGAAGCGTCGGAACGTACGAAAGGGCGCCTGCAGACTTATGATGAGATTGTGCGCCGCATGGCCCGTCTTGAGGTGATCGAGGCTTCAGGCGGCGCCATTCCCGCCGGATCGATCCAGACGGTGGTGGACGAGGCGACCCTGGCCATGCCGGTTGCGGATATCATCGACCTGGATAAGGAGCGCCAGCGCCTGAAAAAAGAAATCGAGAAGCTCGGAAACGACATTAAAAAGATCGAGCAAAAACTCGAAAACAAGCAGTTTATCGACAACGCCCCCCCGGAAATCATCGAGGAGCAGCGCCAGCGCAAGGCCGACGCCGAGGCCGCGCTGAAGAAATTCACGCAGGCCCTGATCCAGTTTGAGGCTGCCTAGGTCCCTTTTTCCTCACAAAGCTTGACAAAACAGTATTTTACGTAATATAAAGACGGATGTCTCAGGCGGCATCAAAAGTGAAAAGGGACTTTTACGAAGTCCTGGAAGTGGGGCGCAGTGCGTCCGGCGACGATATCAAGCGCGCCTACCGCAAAAAGGCCCTCAAATATCATCCTGACCGCAATCCCGGCGACAAAGATGCTGAAAATAATTTCAAGGAGGCAAGCGCCGCCTACCAGATTCTGAGCGATCCGGACAGACGGGCGACTTATGACCGCTTTGGCGCGGAGGGCATCGACGACGGCGCTTTCAGTCACATGGCGCCGGGCGGAGGCGGTTTCGGAAGCGCCTCGCGCATGGCTCTCAAGGCATCGGCCGGTTATCTTGCAGGCGTCTATCAGGGATACGCCACCCTCCGGCAAAATCAGAATAATCTGGTGGCTGCCGTGCAGGATCAATACAAACGCACCCATACGCCGGCACAACGGCTGAAAGCGGCGCCGGCCCGTACACAGGCCCTGCATGTGCTGCGCGCTTTAAGCACGGCTGAGCAAGGCCGCAGGGACAGTCTGATCGGTATGTCCGTTAAAAGCCTTTTCAACCGGCAGGATGGCTATATCAAGGACCCGGCAGGCTATATCGCTGAATGCAGGTCCATCTCCCAGGAACTGCTGACGCGCAGCGAGACAATCAGAAAATGTCTTCAGGTTCTGGATGGGCGGCGGCCTTCCTTGACTCCCCAATAAAAAAGGCTGCCTGAGCAGCCTTTGATTTTAATCCGGTGAAGCAGAAAGCCTAGGCTTTTTTGGCTTCTTCCTTGGTGGTCATGAAGTTACCAAAGCGCTTCTCGAACTTTGACAGCTGTCCTTTTTCAATGACGCGCTGGGTGCCGCCCTGCCAGGCGGGATGGTTCAGCGGGTCAATATCCAGCCGCAGCACGTCACCGGCTTTACCCCAGGTGCTGTGCGTTTTGTATTCGGTCCCGTCGGTCATCACGACCGTGATTTCATGGTAATCGGGATGGATCTCGGCTTTCATGGTATTAAACTCCTGTTGAATGACGGGCTTTTTTATCGTTTATAGAGCCGGAATTCAAGTTTTTTATTGCAAATTAGGGGCAAAAAAGGAGCCCTCTATGTGGTGGGAACCCGCCCATTTCGCCCGGAAACAGCCCTTTTTGGCCCAAAGAATGGCCCTGATCAAGGCTATCCGGTCCTTTTTTGACGGGCAGGGCTTCTGGGAGGTCGAGACCCCGGTCCTCCAGACCTGCCCGGTCATGGACGCCCATATTCACGGCTTTGCCACCGACCTGAAAGGGGTGGATCTGCAGGTCGTGCGGCGGCTTTACCTGCACACCAGCCCGGAATTCGCCATGAAGAAACTGCTGGTGGCAGGGCTGCCACGCATTTATCAGCTCTGCCATGTCTTTCGTAACGGTGAGGACTCACGCCTGCACAGCCCGGAATTCACCATGGCGGAATGGTACCGCGCGGGGGCAGGGTACGAAGATATCATGAATGATTGCGTCGGCCTGCTGCGTCAATGCGCGCAGAGCCTTAAAATTGACCGGTATCGACATAAGAACAGAGCCTGCGATCCGTTCCGGGACTGGCAACGCCTGCCGGTTGCAGAAGCCTTCGATCGTTATGCGGGGATCGATCTGACGGCTATGCTGGAGGATACAGAGCGCTTCCGGGCGGTGGTTTCTGGTCAGGGCCTTCACACGGCCGCCGATGACAGCTGGGACGATCTCTTCTTCCGGGTGATGATGGACAAGATCGAGCCGCATCTGGGCCAGGATGTGCCGGCGATCCTTTATGATTACCCTGTCTGCATGGCGTCGCTGGCCCGGCGCAAACCTGAAGACCCGCGCTTTGCCGAACGGTTTGAGCTGTATGTCTGCGGTATTGAACTGGCGAATGCCTTCGGTGAATTAACTGATCCGCAGGAACAGCGCGCCCGATTCAAAACGGAGATGGAGATCAAAAAAGCGCGCTATGGCGAAACCTATCCGCCGGACGAGGAGTTTTTCGCAGCCCTGGATTTTGGCCTGCCGGAAAGCGGCGGTATAGCTCTGGGTGTCGACCGTCTGGCCATGCTGGCGGCAGGAGTCGATGATATTAGCGACGTCTTATGGACCGGACGGCCCTAGCCGCAAACTTGCGATATGACTAATTGAATGCTATATCATTCTCTGAATTCAGGAGAGAACTTGCGCCAGACAAAGAGCTCTATGTTGAAGGTTACAAAAACAGCCGGCGGATTCGTTATCGGTAAACCATAGATGACAACGTCACGGCGTATTGAAATTGCAGGATCGATCGCGGCGGGCAAGAGCACGCTCTGTGCCTTTCTTGGAGCAAGCGGCTATCGCATCATCGGCGAGAAAATACACGAAAATCCGTACCCGAATAAAGTCTATGCCGAGCCGGCCAACAGTGGATTTTACCGCAAGATGGGATTTCTGCTCTCAAAATGTGCGGCGATCGAAGAAAAGTCCGACGATCCGCGCCCGGCGGTTTGCGATTACGCATTGATCGTCGAATATGCCTATGCCGTGATGCACATGAAGGACAGTGATCCTGCCGGCTTTGAGCTGAGCAACAAATGCGTTGATTTTTTACTCACGCGCATCGGCGCCCCGGACCTGATTGTTTATATCCGATCCACGCCCGATATCCAGATGGCGCGTATCCGTGAACGCATGAAGGCCGATCCCGGACGGGATTTTGAAAAAACCCTGACCCCCGATTATCTGGTCCGGCTGAACGCGGAAATTGAAAATCAGGTAGTGCTGTTCCGGGATTCAGGTGGCAGGGTTCTCGAGCTTCACGGCGATATACTTGATTTTCGTAAGCCGGAGGAGGCCCGTGCTGTGCTGGCGATGATTCAGGACTGCACTAACAGCGGTCCGACCACGTCTGGCACAGGGCCTGAAGTCAGTGTGCCGAGACCGGGCTAGCCTGTCAGGCAGCTAATCCTTCAGTTTTTTTTAGAGCCAGGGACTTGCCGGCGGACCGGAGGTCGGCGAAGGCCTCATCCAGACGCTTGACGATACCTTCTTCGCCCAGCCGGAGCCATTTGCGCGGATCGTACAGCTTTTTGTAGGGCGTGCCATCGTCTGGATCGATCTGGTATTTGAACGCCTTGATATTGGCCTCAACGAAGTTGCCTACTTCGTGGGAGAAGACAAATTGCGTGTCTGTGTCGATGTTCATCTTGAACACGCCGTATTTCAGGGATTCGGCAATCTTGTCTTTCTCGGAGCCGGAGCCGCCGTGAAACACGAGGTCCAGCGGGTTGGCCACCGTGCCATGCGTTTTCTGGACCAGCGCCTGCGCGTTTTTCAGGATCTCCGGACGCAGCTTGACGTTGCCCGGTTTGTAAACGCCGTGAACGTTGCCGAACGATGCGGCCAGTGAAAAGTGACCGAGCGGGGACAGCATGCCGTAAGCCTTCAGGCAGTCTTCGGGCTGGGTGTAGAGCTTGGCATTGTCGATATGATCCGAACCGACGCCGTCTTCCTCACCGCCTGTGACGCCCAGCTCTATCTCGATGCTCATGTCGATCTTGTTCAGACGCTTGAGGATACGGGCGCATTCGGAAAGGTTAAAGCCGATATCTTCTTCCGAGAGATCGAGCATGTGCGAGCTGAAAAGCGGCTTGCCGGTTTGCTCGTAGAATTTTTCGCCGTGATCGATCATGGCCTCTACCCAGGGAATCAGTTTCTTGTTGGCATGATCGGTATGCAGGACGACGCAGACACCATATTGTTCAGCCAAAAGATGGACGTGGCGTGCGGCGGAAACGGCGCCCAGTACCTTGGCCTGAAATGAATCGGGGCAGCCTTTGCCGGCATAAAACTCGGCGCCGCCATTGGACAACTGAATGATGACATCGGCCTTGTTTTTAGCGGCGGCCTCAAGCGTGGCGTTGATGGTGTTTGTGCCAGTGACATTGACGGCAGGCAGTGCATAGCCCCCGGCCTTGCAGGCCGCCAGAAGTGCTTTGTAATCCTTGCCGCTTACGACGCCGGGTTTCAGGCTGGTGCCCATAGAGAAATCCTTTCCGCTTGCAATAACAGGCGGAGACTATAGCAGGGAAAAAAGCCTGTTAGGAAGGCGTAAATTGATTTTTGAGGGTAGGCGCTACGGCAGGCGCGGGAGCAGCAGCGGGCTGCAGCGGCGCATCCAGCGGCATGACGGCCCCTGTATCCTGAAATGACAGGGCGGTGATACCGGTATGGAAGCCTTCACTCAGTCTGAACAGATCTTTGCTCATCGCTTTTCTCTATCATGTCCCTCTCAATAAAACCGAGCTCGATCAGATTATTGACGGCGCGGTTGTCAGTCGTCGTCGGCCCGCTGTAGAGGGTTTCGAAAATCTCCTGCTTCGTGGCGTTTTTACCGTCGCCAAGAGCGGAGACGATCTTGGCGTCTCTCAGGGTCGGCTTGTACTGACCGAATAAACTTATAAAACGGATCAGGAAATTTTTCAAGTTTTTATGTGACGATTCAAAGTGATCGAGAGCGAAGTCCATGTTCTTTTTCGCATAGCCGCAAATAAAAAGCTTGATTTCGCGCCCGTCCTGAGAGGAGGGCTGACGCATCACGCAGCCATAGTCGTAAAGCCATTCAATATCACGGTTGAGAGCCGATTTATGGACCCCCAGACGCTGCATGATATCGCTCTGCGTTGTGCCCGGGAACTCATTGATATCGGCTAGAATTACGGCTCTGCGCAGGGTACAGGCCGGCTCACCGCCCAGGGCGTCTACAAGATGGTCAATGACAGTGCCGATTTTTTTGGCTTTCGTATCGATAATCGGTTCAGATGCCGCGTTCATGATATTCATAATATAACACACACCTCTTAATTGCTATATAATATGAAAAAATATGATTGTGGAATCAAGAAGATAGATTCTTGATGCGAATAATTCTTGCCTGCAACATAGCCTTTTGTACAGAGGGCTTATGTCCCCTGTATTCACTCCGACCTCTGCCTAGGCGGCTGCGGCCTTGGACTGGTAGCCGACCTTGTGCATTTTGAGGGCGGTGTCGAGCATCCGGTTGGAGAAACCCCACTCATTGTCGTACCAGGTCATAATGCGGACGAAGGTGCCGTCGATCACGTGCGTCCCCTCATAGGAGAAGACGGAGGAGAGGGGGTTATGATTGAAGTCGGTAGAGACCAGCGGCTCGCTATAGGCGCCCATGATGCCTTTCAGATCATCGCCGACATATTTGGCAATGACCTTGTTGACCTCTTCCTTGGTCGTGGCGCGTTTGGCCGTGAACTTGAAATCGATCACGGAAACGTTAGGCGTGGGCACACGGATCGAAACGCCGTCCAGCTTGCCTTTAAGTTCCGGCAGAACCTTGCCGACGGCCTTGGCCGCGCCGGTCGTGGTCGGGATCATGTTCAGGGCAGCAGCGCGGGCGCGGTGCAGGTCTTTGTGCATTGTGTCTACGGTGCTCTGGTCGCCTGTATAGGAATGGATCGTGGTCATGAAGCCGCGTTCAATACCGATTTCCTTATGCAGGGCGTAGGCGACGGGCGCCAGGCCGTTTGTCGTGCATGAGGCGTTGGAAACGATTGCGTGCCCCGGTGTCAGTTTGTCGTCGTTGACGCCAAAGACAACTGTAATGTCTTCGTCTGTAGCAGGGGCGGAGATCAGGACTTTCTTGGCGCCGGCCGTCAGGTGCTTGGACGCAGCTTCCTTGCTGGTGAAAATGCCCGTGCATTCGAACACGATGTCGATGCCCAGATCTTTCCAGGGCAGCGTGGCGGGATCGCGCACGGAGAAGCATTTTGCCTTGTGTCCCTTGGCGATCAGGGTGTCGCCGTCGGCCTTGACCTCGAAAGGAGAGGTGCCGTGGACGGAGTCGTATTTCAGGAGATGCGCGTTTGTTTTGACGTCCGCGAGGTCGTTAATGGCGACGATCTCGATATCCTTGCGGTCGGACTCAAGCCAGGCCCGGAACACCAGGCGGCCGATGCGACCGAAACCGTTGATTGCCACTTTGACCGTCATTTTCTTCTCCTTATGCCTAAAAATTGACAGCTATTCCTGTAACAGTTATGAGGAGAAAGACCAAATTTTACCCGGAGTGTCAATGGATCAGGCTGATATCGCGCCTATACGGCGCTATTTTCTGGATACGGAGTTCGCCGATCCCGAAGCGGAAGGGGTCTTTCTTTTCTATTTTATCAGTCTGGGGCTGGTCAGCGAGGACGGCGATGAATTTTATGGCGTTCTTGAGGGGATAGACGAGGATTTCCTGGCTGAGAAAAAACCGTGGCTGAAGGACAATGTTCTGGCCAAGTTGCCGCCTCCGGAGCAACGGGTGTCGCTGGAGAAAATTCGTGAAGGCGTCCTAAATCTTATAAAGCCTGCCAAAGTCATAGAGATCTGGGCAACAAACGGATCATACGACAATGTGGGTTTATGCCGTCTGTTTGGGGGTATGGATAAATTGCGCGAAATTCTGTTTGAGAAAAAAGCAGCAGAAGAAGTCGTGTTCCGGGATATGCATGAGCTGCATCGCCTACACGGCCCCGCCCGCATAGCGGGCATGCCGGAACATGAGAAGCATATCTCCGTCAATGATGCGCGCCATGACAAAAGGCAGCATGATTATTATAGCGCCTTGTCAAAACCGAAACCGCCTCTTGCTGCGCCGGGGCTTGCCTAGGCTTTGCTCAGACCTTTTCGGGCAGCGGCAATAACGGCGTCCTTCGTGATGCCGAAGTGATTGTAGAGATCCTTGTAAGGTGCAGACTCGCCAAAGCCGGTCATGCCGATAAAAGTGCCGTGGGAACCGAGGAAGCGATCCCAGCACTGGCGTACGCCGGCCTCGATGGCGATCTTGACGCTCTTGTTGCAGAGGAGGCCCTGCTGATACTCGCTATCCTGCGCAAAGAACAGCTCTATGCTCGGCACGGAAACCACACGGGTTTTAACGCCGTCTTTTTCCAGCGCGTCGCGCGCGGCCATGGCAACCTCCACTTCGGAGCCTGTGGCCAATAGCGTAACCTGCGGTTCCCCGGAGGAATCCGCAAGCACATAGGCGCCGCGGGCGGAGCGGTTCTCCCGCCCGTCTTCACGGTAAGTTGGCAGACCCTGGCGGGTCAGCGCGAGCAGTGAGGGTCCCGTAATGCGGTTAAGGGCGATTTCCCAGCATTCGGCTGTTTCCACGCCATCGCAGGGACGCAGCACCAGAAGATTGGGGATGACGCGCAAAGCCGACAGATGCTCCACCGGCTGGTGCGTCGGACCGTCTTCGCCCAAACCGATAGAGTCGTGCGTCATCACATGAACGACGCGCTGTTTCATCAGTGCGGCAAGGCGGATGGCTGGGCGGCAATAATCGCTGAAAGTCAGGAAGGTGCCGCTGTAGGGAATAACGCCGCCATGCAGGGCCATGCCGTTCATAATGGCGGCCATGCCGTGTTCCCGCACGCCATAAAATACGTACTGGCCATTATAATGATTGCCGGCTGTGATCGCTTCCGGACCCTCGACCTTGGTGTTGTTGGAAGGCGTGAGATCGGCCGAGCCGCCGATCAGAGACGGTAGCGCCGCGACCAGTTTTTCAAGAACCTTGCCGGATGTTTGACGTGTGGCCAGTTTCGGTTTTTCCGTTGCAAAGGATTTTTTCAGATCCTGAATGAGTGGTGCGATCTGCTGGGAAACATTCGCCTCAAAAACTTTCAGAAATTCATCCTTAACGCGGTTTTCGTCCAGGCGCTTCTGCCATGCCAGACGTTCGGGCCGGCTGCGCTGGCCGGCTTGCCGCCAGGTGGCCAGAATCTCTGCAGGAATTTCAAAAGGCGCATGCGGCCAGTTCAGATTCTGGCGCGCGCCTGCGATTTCTTTTTCGCCCAGAGGAGAGCCGTGAGAAGAAGATTTACCCTGTTTGGTCGGCGCGCCAAAGCCGATATGGGTTTTGCAGCAGATAAGGCTGGGTGTCGGTGACGTTTGAGCGCGCGCAATCGCCCGGTCGATCTGAGCCGTGTCGTGACCGTCGATCACCTGAACGTCCCATCCGTAAGATTCAAAGCGTTTGGGAACGTCGTCGGAATAGGAAAGGGTAGTCGGGCCGTCGATGGTGATTCCGTTGTCGTCATACAGCACAATCAGGTGCGCCAGTTTCAGATGTCCCGCGAGGGCGCAGGATTCATGGCTGATCCCTTCCATCAGATCGCCGTCGCTGGCGATGACATAGGTGTAGTGATCGATGAGGTCGCTGCCAAAGCGGTTGTTAAGAATGCGCTCCGCCAGTGCCATGCCCACAGCATTCGAGATACCCTGGCCCAGCGGCCCTGTGGTCGTTTCAATGCCGCAGGTGTGATCAACCTCCGGGTGGCCGGGCGTGCGGCTGTGAAGCTGGCGGAATTTCTTGAGCTCCTCCAGCGGCATTTTCTCATAGCCGGTCAGGTACAAAAGACTGTAAAGCAGCATCGAGCCATGGCCAGCCGATAGCACAAAACGGTCGCGGTCGTGCCAGTCCGGCGTCTGTGCGTCAAATTTCAGATATTTGCTGAACAGCACGGCGGCCACATCGGCCATTCCCATAGGCATGCCGGGATGGCCCGAATTCGCCTTTTCGACCGCGTCCATCGACAGGGCACGGATGGCATTGGCCATATCGCGGATGCCTGGCTGGGTTTGGGAAGAGGGGACGTTTTTCATGGCGGTGGCAGCCTGTTTTGTCATCATTCATTCCATGGGAAATGTGTAAACCAGATGCATACAATGCCGCCTGCATTTCGCCGGGTCAACAGAGTTGTCAACAGGATTTGAGGCCTTGCACAGGCGCTTGCCCTTGACCGTTCCTGATTCCCGTTGGTATTGACGGAAGTATTCCCTGGATACTTGTTATCTTCAGGTTTAATCCCGTCCCGGGCTTGAGAGGAGTTCACAACGTGTCGACCATAAAAGAGGCTCTGGCCGGTCTTCTGAACGCGATCGAGAATCTTGAAGATTCTGCCCAGAACAATGAGTTGCATATCCTTCAGATACAGCAGCAGGAACTTTTTAACGCCCGCGCCGCCACCCGCAAGATAAGCGCGCCGCCAGCGCAGGAATCGCTTTTTGCCATCGATCCCGCAATTCTGACTAAAAAACTGGATGGCACCATTGAAAAAATCGAACAAATTCTGAAAGAAGGTTAATATTATGGGTGAAGTAAATCTGGCAATTCATGGAAAAGCCTACAGCGTTGCCTGCGATGACGGGCAGGAAAGGCGCGTGGCCGAGCTTGGTAAATATGTAGATGCGCGCCTGCGTGAAATCGCCTCCGCCGGGGCTGCAACCAACGAATCCCACCTGCTGGTGCTGACAACCATTGTTCTGGCCGATGAGGTTCATGAGCTTCGGGAATCGCTTCGCGGTATGGTGCCCGCAACCTCACGTCAGGTTCAGCAGCGCGTCAGCGCCAAGGACGAACGCGACATCATTGAGGCGATCGACCATCTGGCCGTGCGGATCGACTCCGTTGCCTCGCGCCTTCAAAAAATTCAGTAAGAAAATTCTCTAGCGTTTGCCGACGGCAGGAAGGGCGGAGGCTTTTTCCTCCTCCATTTCGCGCAAGACCTCGGCTACACGCTCAACGGTCCAGTCGAGTTCTTTTTTCTCAATGGTCAGGGGCGGCGAAAAACGTATGACTGTGTCGTGCGTTTCCTTGCTCAGGATTCCTTTGTGCATCAGCAGCTCACAGACTTCGCGCGCCGTGGCGTGCTGGGAGTCGATCTCCATGCCGACCAGAAGGCCTTTGCCGCGCACCTCGCCAATGAAGGGAGAGTTGAGCGCCTTGAGTTTTTTAATCAGATAGGCTCCCAGTTCCGCACTGCGCTCCGACAGCTTTTCTTCCTGCAGCAGGCGGATGGATTCCAGCCCCAGGGCAGAGGCCACGGGATTGCCGCCAAAGGTTGAGCCATGGCTGCCCGGCTGGAAGACGTTCATGACTTCCCGGGTTGCGAGGAAAGCAGATACGGGATAAACACCGCCGCCCAGCGCCTTTCCCAGCATCAGACCGTCGGGACGGTCGATTTCATACTGGAAGCAGAAATCCTTGCCGGTGCGGCCCATGCCGGTCTGGATTTCATCCAGAAGCAGAAGGACGTTGTTCTTTTTGCAGACGGCCTGCACTTCGCGCAGATAGCCTTCGGGAGGGACCAGGATGCCGCCTTCGCCTTGTATGGGTTCGAGCAGGAAGGCGCAGGTGTTTGGTGTGATCGCCTTTTTAAGGGCCTCGACATCACCATAAGGAATGATGTCAAAGCCACCGTCGAACGGGCCGAAGCCGCGCTTGTAATCCTCGTCCGAGGAAAAGCTGACGATCATGGTCGTGCGGCCGTGGAAATTGCCCTGACAGACGATGATGCGCGCCTTGTCCTTGGGAATCTTTTTGACGTCATAGCCCCAGCGGCGGGCGGCCTTGATGCCGGTCTCCACAGCCTCGGCGCCGGAATTCATTGGCTGGACCATATCCATGCCTGTGAACTTGCATAGGGCTTCGGCAAATTCGCCCAGCTTGTCGGTGTGGAAAGCGCGCGCGGGAACGTCCATCTTCTCCAGCTGGTCGGTCAGTGCCTTGAGGATACGCGGATTCCGGTGGCCGAAGCTGGCTGAGCAATAGGCGCCCAGAAAATCAAGATACTTGTTGCCTTCCGTATCCCACATCCAGACCCCGTCATTCCGGTTCAGGACGATGGGCAGAGGGTTGTACATATACGCCAGGTAGCGCTTTTCGCGCTCTATGTAATCCTTTGTCGTGCCTGACGTTTCCGTCACGATTGGCCTCCTTTTACCCGGTTTCGTCCCCTGTGGGGGCTTATTATCATTATTTAGCCTTGCCCTGTCCATGGCTGTTTTAGCCGATTTTCTGGACCTTGGGGCCGGGAGATGCTATCTAATTCCTGCTGCGGAGCGCGTGATACGCCATTATCCCTCGGGCCGATAATATCTGTTTTGGGAGCTGTCTCTGTCGAAGTTTAGTGTTTTGCCGCTTCACTTCGTTATATGGCACCCACCTGGTCAATGGGCCAGTAGCGGATATGCTTGCGTACACGGCTCTCGCGGCTTTAAATTGGAAGGATGGAGGCTGCTCCGGCCTCTGTTTATTATGTGAAGGAATATGGCCGATAAAAACTCCCTGAGGCATGAAGCCCTGCGGCACCGTGACCGCATCGATCCCGGAAGCGAAGACACCGAAGCCGCCTGCACGCTTTTCTTTGATACGCTCAAACCGCAAAAAGGGCAGGTCGTCGCTCTCTATTGGCCCAAGGGACGTGAATTCGATGTCTGTCCGATCACCGAGCAGCTTCTGAAACAGGGATTCACTTGCGCGTTGCCGGTGATACAAAAAGGCTCGCGCGAACTGAAGTTCGCCGCCTGGAACGAAAATGTTCCTCTCGTTGTCGGCCCCTACGAAGTCCAGCATCCCGCTATCGACCAGAAAACAAAATGGGTGGACCCGGATATAGTGGTGGTGCCGCTGCTGGCGTTCGACCGCCGGGGCTACCGGCTTGGCTATGGCAGCGGTTATTACGACGCCACGCTGCAGGCGCTGCGGCAGAAAAAGAATATCACGGCAGTTGGGCTGGGCTATGCCAAGCAGGCAGTGCTGTTCAGTCTTCCGGTCGAAGAGCACGACCAGAAGCTGGATTGGGTGATCACGCCGCAAAAGGCCCATCAGTTCAACTAAAGAAAGACAGCGTATGAGAATTCTTTTTATCGGCGACGTCATGGGCCGCTCGGGCCGGGACGCGGTCAGCAAGCATCTTCCAGGACTTAAAAAAAACCTGAAACCCGATGTGGTAATTGTCAACGGCGAGAACGCGGCCAAGGGCGCCGGCATCACGGACGATATCTGCAAACAGTTCTATAAGGACGGGGCCGATTGCATTACCACGGGCAATCATGTCTGGGATCAGCGCGACATCATCGCTTATATCGACAAGGATCCGCGCCTGCTGCGGCCTCTGAACTATCCTAAAGGCACGCCGGGCAATGGTGTGTATATGCATGAGCTGGCGGACGGCCGTAAAATCCTGATCGTCAATGTCATGGGACGTCTGTTCATGGATACGCTGGACGATCCTTTCGCCCTGGTCGAGGAGCTTCTGAAGGGACACGTGCTGGGCCGCACGGCCAGTGCTATTTTTGTTGACCTTCATGCCGAAGCCACGAGCGAAAAAATGTCATTCGCCCATAATTTCGATGGACGCGTGTCGGCAGTGATCGGCACTCACACCCATGCACCGACCGCAGATGTCCAGATCCTGCCGGGCGGAACAGCCTATCAGTCGGATGCGGGCATGTGCGGCGATTACGACAGCGTGATAGGCGTCAGAAAGGATATTCCCGTCCTCCGCTTTGTTCGCAAAATGCCGACCGAGCGGTTTACGCCGGCGGAGGGCGAGGCTACGGTCTGCGGTGTTATGATCGATACGGATGATGCGACAGGCAAGGCGACGCGGATCGATATGGTTCGTGTCGGAGGACGCCTGAAACAGGCCGTCCCTGAATCCTAAAAATTGTCGATATAAGCCTGGTTAACCGATGACCGGTTGTAGGGATAGCGGTCGAAATAACGCAGACAGGCCTCGTCGAGAGCCTTCATCAGCGCGCCGCCGTGCTGGCCGCCGTCGCCCTGTACCCGGCCCGTGAGAATGGCGCGCAGGGTTGTGTGAAAGGCCAGCACAATCTCCAGCGCATCGGGATCCGGCTCAATAATCGCTTCAAGGAACTGGACCAGCCGGTCGGCGGCCTGGGTCACAAGATCATAGCGGAACATGCCACCATTGGCCTTGAGCTGAATCCCCGGGTAAAGCATGCCGGCGATAATCGCTTCGTTATCCTCATCGTCAGGCCGGGCGTCGCGCGCATTTTCAACCCCGTCCATCAGGGAGGACAGATAGACCTCCGCCAGCGGCAGGAAATCGACCGCGTTTGTCTCCAGCAGGGCTTGCGCCTTGTCCAGAACATCATCGCTTAAACCTCCGGAGCCAACCTTGGCTTTAAGTGTGTTGGGCGGCCGAACGAATTCCGCCTGACGGCGACGCTCCTGGTTGTAATAGTTCTTATCCTGCCACGGCGGTCCGGTGATCTTCATCTATCGGTCTCCGATACAGGACTTTTTTTCTCGATATCAAACTTTTCTCCCTTGCCGATATTTTCCGACTCGCGGACTTTTTGCAGCGTGGCGTGGGCCAGCGCCTGCTGTTCTTTCATGATTTTGAGGATATCGGTCTGATAGATGTCTGTCTCCCGGCGCAGCGGTCCTTCATAATCGTCAGTTGTGCGGCGCCGGCGTCGGTCGGGGCCAAAAAAGTCGGTGGACCTGACAAACTGGCGCGGTCTTTCGATGATCTGCGCAATTCGCTTATAAAGGTCGCGGGCATTGAAGGGCTTGACCAGAAATTCTGTGACCCCGGCATCACGCGCCTGAAACACGCGCCGGCGCTCGCTGAATCCTGTCATCAAAATGACCGGGACATAAGGATTGGGACTTAATGGGTCGCCGCGCACGCGGCGGGTAAAGGAAATGCCGTCTATCGGTTTCATCATCCAGTCGGCGATGACGATGTCCGGATTATATTCACAGAACCGCTTGAATCCGATTTCCCCGTTTTGGGCGCCAATGACATGGCCCACGCCAAACGTGAGAAGGAGAGACTTGGTGATATCCAGCATCAGCTGGTTGTCTTCGACGATAAGAACCGTGATCCGGTTGAACTGATAGGTCACAATCTCCGCCCATTTTACAAAACGGTGTTTTAGTATACCACCAGAGCGGGAAAAGCGTAAATGCCACTTTGGCATATACTTTGGCAATTTACCTGGGAAATAGAGCACATTCATAAACACACTTGAGATCACCCGCCGGATCGGGCAGGTTTTATGAAATCAAGCAGTACGGAGAGGTTCTTATGGCCGGCCATTCCAAATTCAAGAACATCATGCACCGCAAAGGCACCCAGGACAAAAAGCGGGCAAAAATTTTTACCAAGGTGCAGCGGGAGATCACCGTAGCCGCCAAGCTGGGCGGCGGCGACCCGTCGGCCAATCCGCGGCTGCGCAGCGCGATTGTCGCCGCCCGGGAGGTGAATATGCCCAACGACAGGATTAAGCGCGCTATCGACAGCGCGACAGGCGCCGGCGGGACGGAGAATTACGAGGAGGTCCGCTACGAAGGTTACGGACCAGGCGGCGCGGCCCTGATCGTGGATGTGCTTACCGACAACCGGAACCGGACAGCCGCGGAAATGAGGACGGCCTTCACCAAGCACGACGGTAATCTGGGCGAAAGTAATTCGGTCAGTTTTATGTTCGAGCGCGTGGGTCAGATCGTTTATCCCGCGGCCAGGGCGCCCGCCGAAAAAATGTTTGAAGCTGCCGTCGAGGCCGGGGCGAATGATTGTGAAAGCGCAGGGGAGATACATGAAATAACAACCAGTCCGGCTGATTTCGCTGCTGCGCGCGACGCGCTGGAGAAAAAATTCGGGGAGCCGGAGCGCTCAGGCCTGGTCTGGCGGCCGACCGTCATGGCGCCGGTAGGCCGGGAACAGGCGGAAAGCGTTATGGCGCTCATTGAGGCGCTGGAAGATAATGACGACGTGCAGACCGTCACCTGCAACTTCGAGGTCAGCGATGAAGTGATGGAGAAGTTGCTGGCGGCCGGATGAATTCGATATCTTGTTTATTAAAGACCGCTACTGCGGATGAAGGCGCAGCTGTCGGTTCGACGTCAGCTCCACCTGGTCAGAAATAATAAGAGGCAGAACAGCAATCTTGATTGCTTCCGGCTCCACCGCTCCCTGTTCTTGTACTTTCTTGATCAGATCGCCCAGCGACAGCGTTCCGGAAGTCCTTAACGCGTTGAGTATCTGATCTTTCATCCCGTCGGCCATTTAAATTCTCCTATGTTATTGCGGCTGCCTTTTCTGAATTGATACCCTGTAGAGCTGATAGGGGGCTTTCTCAACGATCATATCGTGCCCCAGATCGACCCGCTCTTGTCCTTTGCACACAAGGCGTGCAAAAGCTGACATGATCTCCCAGCAGGCATTCCGGTCATGTTCGGGATGCTCGGCTCCCAGCGTATCGAGAAAGGAATATCCGGTCTCAGGATGGGGAATGGTGGGCATAAGCCGCCTGTCAAGAAGTACAGGGCCGCCATGGCTGACCTGGCTGTGCAGGCGGTTGTACCAGTCATAAAACGCGGCCTCGATAAAGGACTCGCTTTCCATCATCACGAATTCTTCCGTTTCGCGCGGGTCAAACTGATTAGCCGCCGCAATTCTTGTGAAGGCGGCGTCAATAAAGGGAAAGGCGGCATTGGAAAAAAGACCCTTGAGCACTACAATCTTGTGAGTGTCGGCTCTTCTTTCTTCAGGAGATCTTCCCGGGGGAATACCGCCGCCGCGTGGTTCTGTAAGCATGAAGCTATCTCCTTTGTATAAGTCTTTATCCAAACCTTCAGGCGGCCACAGCCGGTACGAGCGCCCGGGGCGATCTCTGCAGTTTGTAGTAACCACCCGGCGCTTTTTCTATGGTCATGCCGTGAGGCAGATCGACACGAGCCACCCCGACGAAAAGGCGGTTGGCGAATTTCGTCATGATGCCGAGAGAGGCCTCAATATCCTTCCCGGGATGCTTGTCAGCCAGAAAATCCAAAAACCCCTGTCCTGATTTTCTGTCGAGAACGGATGGGATCAGAGATGCATCGAGCAGGGAAGCGCCATTCCTTTTAAGCTGCAGTTCAAGAAGTTCAATCCACCGGTTGACGCTTTTACCGATGATCTCTTCCATGGCGCCCTGCGTAAAATGCGGCGTCAGAAAGGGCAGAGGGTTGCGGGCATGAACGGCGCGTCCCAGGGGGCCTTGTATTGCCGGCCGGGCGACTTCTGCGAATACCTGACGGACGAACTGTCTTTTTTGCGCGTCAGGGTCCCGGATTTCATCACCGGACTGATCTGCCAGAACTGCTATCGGTTCGCCCATGCTTTGCTCCATAATTTGCCTATGGCTGTGAATGGCGGGAGCATATAGAATATGGGAAGGGAGTGCAAGAATCATGCGTATTCTGGGGATTGATCCGGGCCTGCAGAAAACCGGTTGGGGGCTGATAGAGGCAGATAAAAACCGCCTCATTTTCGTCGGCTGCGGCCTGATCAAAACTCAGGCGGGGCTACCTCTTTATGCCCGGCTGGCCGAGATTGACGCCGGTATAGCGCGCGCGATTGCCGAGTCCCGGCCCGATGTCGCGGCGATTGAGGAAACCTTTATGAACAAGAACGCGCTTTCGGCGCTGAAGCTCGGGCAGGCCCGGGGGGCGGCGATCGTGGCGCTGGCCCGCAGCGGTTTGGAGGTGGCGGAATATCCGACAAACCTCGTCAAGAAATCCGTTGTCGGCGCGGGACATGCCGCCAAGGAGCAGGTGGGCATGATGATACGTACCCTATTGCCCAAAAGCGGCAAGGTAGGCGAAGATGAAGCCGACGCTCTGGCCGTGGCCATATGCCATGCCCATCACGCGTCGTTCAGGGCAAAGGTGAAGGCTTTATGATCGCAAAACTTTCAGGTTTGCTGGACTCCGTGGCGGAGGATATTTTGATCCTGAATGTCGGCGGCGTGGGCTATGGCGTTCATGCCAGCCGCCGCACGCTGGGCCGCGCCGGTCAGCCGGGTGATGCGCTGACTCTCCTGATCGACACGCATGTGCGCGAGGACGCCATTACGCTCTATGGTTTCATTGACGCAGTGGAGCAGCAATGGTTTCGGCTCCTGTACAGCGTGCAGGGCGTGGGTCCGAAAGCCGCGTTGGCGATTTTGAGCGTTTGCGCGCCGGATCAGCTGGGCTTTGCCATTGCCGCCGGCGATGCCGCCGCCCTTCGTCAGGCGGAAGGTGTGGGTCCAAAGCTGGCCACGCGGATCGTCACGGAGCTTAAAGACAAGGCGGGTAAGCTGGCGGTGGCCGTTCCGGCGAAACAGGGCAAGGGTGCTGCCATCACGAAAGACGCGCCCGGCAGCATCGATAACGATGCCGTATCCGCCCTTGTGAATCTTGGGTATGGCCGGGCCGATGCCTATCAGGCCGTGCTTCAGGCGGGACAAAAATCAAATGATAACAAAAGCCTACAGGATCTTATTCGTCTGGCACTTAAAGAATTGGCGCATTAAGCCCCCCTCAATATTGGACATAGTGTATCGTTCCTGCTATATCCTCTGACAAATCAGGGGAGACTAGGATCATGAGCGTTTATTCAGCTTACGAAAGCGACCTTCACCATTATGAAGAGCGCCCTGCCGCGCCTCCAATCATAGCGCCTCACGACAATGACCGCGCTGCTGTGCTTAAACTCGAGCGGCCTGCCGAAGGTCGTCACGATGATACTATTCTTGATGATATTGCAGAGATGCCGCCCCTGGCCGGAATGTTTTTGCTTTTTGGTGCCTATGTGGCACCCGCCTTTTTGACTTATGGCACGCTGGGTTCAGCCGTAGCAGTTTTCACAGGTGGAGTCAGGGGAGTGCTTATCGGTATGGCAGCCGGGGTATCTGGTTCTTTAGCCGGCGAAATTGCAACAGAAAACCGGGCTCCGGCAACGCGCGCTGTCTTCAAAACGCTGGCCGCGACATTTGCCGCAGCGGTCGTAGGGCTGGCAGTTCATGCGGGGCATGCCGCCCGGTATGAACGATTTCATGCTTTCCCGGCGGATGCTGTTGAAAGCTGCCTGTATCCGAAAAAGCCGGTTGTTAGCTGCGTTGAAGCCGTTACAGGCTATAAATTCAGCGCACCCTCAAGATAGACACGGGAGATTGTCTCATGGTGTTCGTTCCCTTCATGATGCCGCCCTGGCCGATGGATCTGGGTCTGGACGACGATCGCAAAGGCGAAAACAAATTTGTTCCGTCACCCCGCAAGCCCCGCGACGAGCATGAATTCAAAAATCCCGAGGTGGGCGTTCTGGCGACGATGGGGATCGGCGCTTTGACAGGTTTTCTGACCGGCGGCCTGCAGGCCGTCTTTCCGGGATACGTCGCGGCGCTGGTAGCGGGAGCCCTGACTTATGAACACATGGATCTGAAAGGCTTCAGCTCCCGGAAAATCCATTCCGGCATTGGCATAGCGGCCACGTTCACGGCTGCCGCCCTGGGGCTTGTCATTCATTCCTTCGCAGATTTTGAATCCGAAAGGACAAAAACTCCTTCAGCGATCGAGGAGTGTCTTTTTCCGGCAAAACCGGTCATCAGTTGCGCGAAGGCCCTGACAGGAAGTCTTTTTAGGCAAAATCGTGTTGGAAGTTCCGCGCCTAAATTTAACATGAATTGAGGGAGTGGTTATGAAGCCGGAGAGAATAGGAACAGGACTTGAGTGGCGCGGATTTTTCAGCGGAGCGGGCGACGCTCCTTTTGATGCCCCGGAAATAACTGAAGTAGCGGGCCGTGCCTCGGCGAATTTTCTGACTTTTGCGGCGCTCAGTCTTACGGTGGGCGGGCTTACTGGCGGCCTTGCCGGCGTTCTTCCCGGATTTTTTGCGGGTGTTGCCGCAGGGGGTGTGTCAACATTTATCGCAGGCGTGCGCGCGGGCCTTTCTCCTGCAAGAACATACGCGGCTGGGACGCTGGCGGCAATTTTCGCGGCCGGGACGATAGGCTACGCTTCAATGCCTGATTACCAGTACAGGCCATCCGCGCCTTCCATCGCCACTGATTGTCTTTTTCCGGCAAAACCGGTGGTCAGCTGCCTGCGTGCCGTAACGGGTTATTTGACAGCGCCGCAAAAATCTCCCGAAAAACCGGCTTTTTCGCCCTGAAATAGGTTGGTTTCCGCGCCTTTCCCGCCTAAAATCGGCGTTATGAGTCGCCCACAGAAAAACCAGGACCTTGAACGGTCGAAACAGGAGCGGGATGCCGATGATGAAGGCAGTTTGCGTCCTCTAAAGCTCACCGATTTTATCGGGCAAAAAGCCCTTTGCGACAATCTGCGTGTTTTTATCCAGTCCGCCAAAACGCGCGGCGACGTGATGGATCACGTGCTTTTGTTCGGCCCCCCCGGTCTGGGCAAGACGACGCTCGCGCAGATCATCGCGCGGGAGCTGGGAGTGGGTTTCCGGGCGACTTCCGGGCCCGTATTGGCGCGTGCGGGCGATCTGGCCGCGATCCTGACCAATCTTGAGGCGAACGACGTCCTTTTCATTGACGAGATACACCGCCTCAACGTGGCGGTTGAGGAAATCCTTTATCCCGCGATGGAGGATCACAAGCTCGATATCATCATCGGCGAGGGGCCGGCGGCGCGTTCCGTACAGATCGACCTGCCACCTTTCACGCTTATCGGCGCGACGACGCGCAGCGGCCTGCTCACCAATCCTTTGCGAGACCGGTTTGGGATTCCGCTGCGGCTGGAGTTTTACGGACCGGAAGAACTAACCCAGATCGTGCAGCGCACGGCGGGAATCCTGAACATGGCGCTGACTCCCGAGGGCGCACTGGAAATCGCCCGCCGTTCGCGGGGTACGCCGCGTATCGCCGGACGCCTGACGCGCCGGGTCCGCGATTTTGCTCATGTGGAAAAAGCCGGAAAGATCGACGCGCAGACGGCGGACGGCGCGCTTCAGAAAATGGATGTCGACGGCGCCGGGCTGGACGCTATGGACCGCCGCTATCTCTCCTGCATCGCCGAGAATTACGGGGGCGGGCCGGTGGGCGTGGAAACGCTGGCGGCCGCGCTGGCCGACCAGCGCGATGTGGTTGAGGACGTCATTGAACCTTACCTGATGCAGCAGGGGCTGGTGCAGCGTACACCGCGCGGGCGCGTTCTGTCGGAAAAGGGGTACAAATACCTGGGTTTGAAGCCGCGGGCAGGGCTGCAGAATAGTCTTCTGACGGAAGAAAGCTGATAACGCCACAATTCCGGTCATAACCTGATTTTATAGACATAATACAGGGAAACGCTTTCATGAAATCTTCCTCCATAGAGGCCCGGGTTTACTATGAGGATACCGACGCCGGGGGCATCGTTTACTACGCGAATTACCTGAAATTCTGTGAGCGGGGACGCACGGAACTCTTGCGTTTCGTGGGGTTTGAGAATAAATCATTGATGGACAGGGAGGGGCTGGTCTTTGTTGTCCGCCGGGTGGAGGCGGACTATCTGAGTCCTGCGTATCTGGACGATGTTTTAACAATAAAAACTGAAATTACGGAAATTGGAAATGCCAGCTTCAGCATGCGGCAGACCATTTTACGGGAGAGTACGACGCTTTTTGACATGACCGTGCTGCTGGTCTGCGTCAACAGGCAGGGGCGCCCGGCCCGGCTGCCCGCCGATCTGAGGTCCGCCCTGATACAGGCGCATTTGAGATAGAAATTTGGAATAGGAACTGAGGAAGAAGGAGTTTGGATTATGAACGAAGTGATGGACAGAACGGTAGCCGCAGCCGACCTGGGAGGCAGCTTTACCGGCGATCTGAGCATCGTCGGCCTGTTCCTGCAGGCAGACATGATCGTGAAAGCGGTTATCTTCGTGTTGTTCCTGGCTTCGGTCTGGAGCTGGACCATTATCATAGAGAAACGCGGCACACTGAAAAAGCTCAACAGCCGCGCCAACCGCTTTGAGGACTCCTTCTGGTCAGGCGAGCCGCTGGACAAACTTTATGAGCGCGTCAAGAAAGGCCGCCAGGATCCGCTGCTCAAGGTTTTCTGTGCGGGTATGGATGAATGGCATAATGGTGTGGCGGGCGGCCTTCCGGCCAAGGAAAGCCTGCAGGCTTCGCTGCGCCAGCGGGTGGAGCGCGCCATGTCCACGACCATCAACCGGGAAATGAATGTGCTGGAGCGCGGCATGACTTTCCTGGCCAGTGTCGGTTCAACGGCAACGTTCATCGGCCTTTTCGGCACGGTCTGGGGAATCATGAACAGTTTTACATCCATCGCCCACACCAACAACACCAGCCTGGCCGTTGTCGCGCCAGGTATTGCCGAGGCACTGTTCGCCACAGCGCTGGGCCTTGTTGCGGCCATTCCGGCTGTCATTGCCTATAACACGCTGACCAGCGGCCTGCATCGCTATGCCGACCGTATGGACGCGTTCGTCAATGAATTCTCAGCCATACTTTCGCGCCATCTTGAGACGCATGAAAACGGCGGCACGGGCAGTGGCGGTGCCGGCACTGGCGCTGTGCGGAAAGCGGCGGCCTGATCATGGGAGCGCAGCTTCAATCCGGGGGACGCATAGGGCAGGCAGGGGGGCGCAGCCGCGCTTACCGGCCGATGGCGGAAATCAACGTTACGCCTTTTGTCGACGTCATGCTGGTGCTTCTGGTCGTCTTCATGGTGACCGCGCCGCTTTTGTCAGCAGGAGTGCCCGTTGATCTGCCCAAGTCCGAAGCCAAGGCCATTAACGACGAGGACAACAAGCCTCTGGAAATTACACTCACGCATGACGGCAAGCTGTTCATCGGCGAGACAGAAGTCGACCGCGACCGGCTGGTTAATCTTTTGACGGCCATGACCAACAACGATCCCGAGCGCCGGATATTCCTGCGTGCCGATACGGGCCTGTCTTATGGGCAGGTTATGGACGCGCTGGGCGCTCTGAACGGGGCAGGTTTCAGAAAGGTTGCATTGATTACGGAATCGTCCACAAAAAGGCCATAATAGAGGCCCAGCTTGCAGGGCGGGTGAAATCAATATGACTGCTGCCGTTATGACTCATCGTCACGACCTTCATATGACCGGACCTCTGACCGCGTCGATGCTTTTTCACATTGCCCTTCTGGTTCTGGCGATCATGGGGCTGCCTTATTTCAAGCGCGATCTTCCCGACCTGATGACGCCGGTTCCGGTAGAGCTGGTAAAAGTGGATGAGTTGCGCCAGATGGAAAAGAAATCTTCATCCGCGCCGCTCCAGCGACAGGCGCCCCCCCAGGAAAAGCCTGCGGAAAAAGTTCCTCCGCGCCCGCAGGCGCCGCAGGTTACGGCCAAGACTCCGCCCAAACCTATGGCGGTTCAGAAGCCTGATCCGGACACGGCTACGATGCCGCGCGACAAAAAGGAAGAGGAGGCTGAAGTCAAACCGGCCAAGAAGACGCAGCCGCCCAAGCCGAATAAAAAGCGTCCCACTCCCGCCCAAACGGCGGAGCAGCAGGATGAGGCCTTTCAGTCTGTCCTCCGCAACCTGATGCCGGCTGAGCAGACTCCGGCGGCAGACACCAACGCTGAAAGCACGGAAAAGACGCCGTCGCCGCTTGCCAACTTTGCCCAGCAAATGACCATGAGCGAACAGGACGCCCTGCAAAGGCAGCTGAGCGAATGCTGGAACCTGATGGCGGGAGCGCGTTATGCCGAAGATCTGGTTGTGGATATTAAGCTTTTCATGAATCCTGACCGCACAGTGCGGGATGCCCAGGTCCTTGACCAGATACGCTATTTCGGCGATGGTTACTTCCGGGCCGCGGCAGACAGCGCCTTGCGGGCCGTGCGGAATCCTCATTGCAATCCGCTTGAACTGCCTCCCAACAAGTACGAGCAATGGAAAGTCATTACCGTTACCTTTGATCCGCGTCTGATGTTGTAAGCAATAGAAAGGGCACTGCCATGATGAAGAAATTCCTGATCGCTCTTGTTGCCTCTCTTGCTCTTTTCTATGCCAGTGCTGCGAGAGCGGATCTAAAAGTCAACGTCACGCAGGGTAAGGTCGAGCCTCTGCCCATCGCGATCACGTCGTTTTATGCCGCGCCTGGCGGCGATGCCACGCTGGCCCAGCAATTGCCGCAGGTTATAACCGCCAACCTTGAAAAGACGGGTCTTTTCACCCCGCTCAACCCGCGTTCCTTTATTCAGGACCCGGCCTCGCTGCAGGGCGGCCCCCGTTTTGCCGAGTGGCGGGCTATTAATGCACAAGCGCTGGTGACGGGTACCGTCACACAGGGAGGCGGCGGCAAGGCTCAGGTGGAGTTTCGCCTGTGGGATGTATACGGCCAGCAGCAATTGATCGGCATGTCTTACAGCACGACGCAGCAGAACTGGCGCCGCATCGCGCATATTATTTCCGATGAAATCTACAAGCGCCTGACAGGGGAGAATGGCTATTTCGACAGCCGGATCGTTTATATTGCGGAAAGCGGCCCGCCGCAGGGGCGTATCAAGCGTCTGGCCATCATGGATCAGGATGGGTTCAATCATCATTACCTGACCGACGGTCGCGCCATCGTTCTGACGCCGCGCTTCTCGCCGAACGAACAATTGATTGCCTACATGGCGTACTACAACAAAAGGCCGCGCGTCTATCTTTATAATATCGACACAGGCCGCCAGGAAATGCTGGGTGATTTTCCGAACATGACGTTTTCTCCGCGGTTCTCTCCGGACAGCAGCAAGGTGGCGATGACTCTGTCGGAGAATGGTAATTCCGAAATATATGTGATGGATTTGCGGAGTCACCGTTCGCTGCGTCTGACCAACAATCTGGCGATTGATACCAGCCCCTGCTATTCACCTGATGGTAATTCGATTGTCTTTGAATCGGATCGAGGCGGGTCGCAGCAGCTCTATGTCATGAGCGCCAATGGCGGCGAAGCCAAGCGCATTACGTTCGGGCAAGGGCGCTACGGTAACCCCGTCTGGTCGCCGCGCGGTGACCTGATTGCGTTCACACGTATCTATCAGGGTCAGTTCTATATCGGCGTGATCCGCCCTGACGGGTCGGGAGAACGCCTGATCACTTCGGCCTATCACGTCGAGGGCCCGACCTGGTCGCCGAACGGGCGTGTTCTGAGTTACTTCAAGGAAGTGCCGACGGGCCCGCGGGGTGAGGGTCGTCAGGCACGGCTCTACAGTATCGATCTGACCGGCTATAACGAACGCATGGTCCAGACACCGGGGGATGCTTCTGACCCGGCCTGGTCACCCATTAACCCCTGATCGTGGCGTTCAACTAAGGCAAAGTTTTGCCAGGTTTTCCGCCTGCTGAACTCTGTAAAGGGCCGCTGTTTCAGAGGTATGGGCGGCTGGGGCTATGCGGGCCGCTACGGCAGACGGCTCTTCGATACGAAGGGCTACGTCGGCGAAAATCTCACCCATTTTGATCTGGTTAATGCAAATAACTTCCATAGCGGCATCAAGCGCGCCTTCTTCAGCAAGGCTTTCGCCGTCCGCATCGTTTCTCTGATGGACCTCCTCTGCGAGAGCCGTCAACTGTGAGATAAGCTCGACGGAATAACTCAAAGCAGCCAGAGCACGTTTTTCGTCAACAGTGATGCTGGCATTGAAACGCTCTCTTAGGGAATCATCGGCTTCTAGGGCCGCGGCTTGTTGCCCGACAAAATCACAGGCAAACTCCCCTAGTTCCACGAGTTGAGTTTCCTCTTCCGACATGTATACCTCCATCGTTATGTTAACGATGGACAGTAGCAGCTAGGCCAAAAATAAGTCAAGCGTGCTTCAATTGGGACAATAGCGCAGGCAAAGGCCGGCCAGATTGTCAGCCTCCCGGGAATGAAACCAGACGGCGCGTTCTGTGCCCATCGGGCCGGCGGCTGCCATGCGGGCAATGACGGCGGGAGCTCGTTCCTGCCGCAGGGCGACGCCCGCATACAGGTCGGCAAGCCGGATTTTCAGTCGGGAATAATTGGACCACATATCCGTGTAGGCTCTGCGGTATTCGGGGTCAGCCAGCCTATGGGCGATATTGCTGTTGCGCAGCCTGTCGGCCTCGATGGCCTTATGGGCGGCATCAAGACGGTAGAGCGTTACGGCTATGTCGGACATTTCTGTGGGCGTGGCGCTTCTAAAGAACTCTTCTTTCTGGGCAGGGCTGGTTCTGAGCAAAAGCTCCTGCTGCCTGATGAAGTCGCTGGCCTGAAGCTCAAGCTCACCTTCGAGAACATCTTCATGTGCGATCATGTTTACTCCTTACAATCTGCATAGATCGTAAATTATTTACATAATATATGTCAAATGATTTGTGAAAAAAAAAGGGCCAGGGAGGAGCCCGGGCGAGGTTGAGATCACCTGCCTGAAAGATCGCGAAAGGCAGCAATGACTTCGCAATAAGTATCTCTTTTAAAAGGAACAATAAGATCAAGTATCCGGTTAGGCTCAACCCACCGCCAGGCCTGAAATTCCGGCGGGTTATGAGCCCTGATATTAATATCGGCATCCGTGCCGGTGAACTGCGCCGCCACCCAGGTCTGCTCCTGACCGCCATATTTGCCATCCCACAACCGGCCCAGAAGACGGGGCGGAAGTTTGTAGCGCAAGGGCTTGTCGTGGATTTTCAGGATACGGGCCTTATCGGTTCCAATTTCCTCCCGCATCTCGCGAAAAAAAGCCTCTTCAACGTCCTCATTTTCATCAATGCCGCCCTGCGGCATCTGCCATGCCCCGGGATTGTCCAGGCGTTCGCCTACGAAAATTTCACCCTTTGCATTAAAAAGCATTATACCGACACAAAGACGAAAGGGGAGCTCAGTGCTCATGGCCTAGAACCCAGTCTGGGCGGAAAGGGGCGCCAGTGTGAGCCCCTTTTCGGGCAGAGTCTTGATCCAGGCCAGTATTTCCTGATAGCTCAAAGGCAGCGGACGGATAAGGCCAATAGCCGAACCCTGACTGCGCGCCCGCTCCTCGAGTTTGGCCAGCGCCGCCTGTACGCCCTCCTTGGTCGGCGTTTCATCCAGCCAGATATCCGCGCTGGCATAGGGCGCGTGCTGCCCCAGCGCCATGCTCTGCGCCGTGATACCGGGCTCAGCCGATGTATCAATAAAAGCCAGGCCGCGCGAATAAATACTGCCGATAACCGGCCGCATATCATTTATCGCCTGCATAAAGGCCGGATTGGCTGTGGCGATACAACCAACATAACCCGCGGCACTCCCAAGAACAGTTGCCAGCTTGGCTTGGTTCTGACGCTCCGGCGCCGTGATCAGAAGCGTATAGGGGCCTGTATCTATACGCGGATATTCATCGGCCTCCATCGGCAGCATCATCCATGATTCATGTCCCTTGGCCCTCCCGTCACGAACCCACTGGTCGGGGGTGCGGGCGTAGGGCGAGATCGCAAAGGAAACTTCCGGTGGCATGCTGCGCAAGGCTGACTGGCCGGCGGTATCCGAAAGCCCGATATCCGTAACAGCCAGCGATATAATGGGCGTACTGACTGCCTGACGATCGAACGGGCGGCGATAGGCCTGGAAAGGCGTCATTTTATCCGACTGGCGGATGATCGGCAGGCGGCCTTCCTTGGTCGTTTCAAACAGACCCTCGAGCGGCGCAGGCCCCAGATCGCCGCCATCGGAGGGTGCAGGGGTTGCTTGCGACTCTGAGGAATTTGCCACCGGTGAAGATGCGCCCGCTTCTTCGTACAGCTCGGTAATATCCGGCACGACAGGTGCCGCAGCATCCGGCTCAGTCGCTTCCGCAACCGAATCCAGCAGATCGGGGCCGTAAGATTCTTGTGATTTTTCCGGCGGTGGCGGCCAAACTATGGCTGCCGTGACGGAGGCCAGTCTGCCCTGCTGACTTTCAAATGTATGGGGAGCTGCTCTCCAAAGCCAGATTCCCAAGGCGCCATACAGCACTACGGTGATACCCATGCCGATCATGAAGGCGCGGTTGGAGAAGCGGCCCCCGCTGTAGGATACGCTTTCGTCTGTTTCGCCTTCTTCGTACATTAAGCGGCGCTCTGTTATTGCTTCTGGCCCGGAGGCAAAGCGGCAGGCGCTTTTGTTTCCGGCGTTTCAGGCGTCTGGCGGGCCGGTAAAGACCCGGGAACCTGCTGCTCTCCATAGAGAGAGACTCCGCGGATAAGGTCGATCGCGCGTGAAAGCTGGTAATCCTTGGCCGGGTCCGGCTTGTCCGAAGGCTTTTCGGTTTCCGACTTTTCATCGCTTTTGCCGTCCTTCTTGTCTGAGGGTGCCGGAGCCGACTCCACCGGCGCGGCGCCCTCAGACGACGCCTCATTTTCATCCTGATCGGGATTTGCCAGCGCGCCTTTCAGATCGGATTCGCGTATGCCCCGCACCTTGAGGGTTTCGACTTTTGCCAGCTCAACCACGATGTCGGGTTCGATCCCCTTGGCCTGAATGGAGCGGCCTGAAGGCGTGTAATAGCGTGCTGTCGTCAGCCTCATTGCGCCGTGACCAGGCAGGGGAATAACCGTCTGCACCGAGCCTTTGCCAAATGATTTCGTGCCCATGATGATGGCGCGGCGATGATCCTGAAGCGCGCCCGACACGATTTCAGACGCCGACGCGGAGCCGCCGTTGATCAGGGTCACGATCGGGAGGCCGTTCGCCAGGTCGCCGGATGTCGCGTTGTCGCGCTTGGTGTCTTCTTCGTGCCTCCCGCGTGTCGATACGATTTCACCTTTGTCGAGGAAGGTGTCGGCCACGGCGATGGCTTGTTCCAGAAGACCGCCGGGGTTGTTGCGCAGGTCCAGAACATAACCGATCAGCTTGTTACCTGATCTTTTCTTGATGTCGGCAATGGCGTCCTTAAGGCCGCTGTCTGTATTCTGGTTAAAGGTCGTGATGCGGATATAACCGACGCTGTCGTCGATCAGGTCGTGCTTGACGGAATTGATGCGGATGACATCGCGTGTCAGGGAAAGTTCCAGCGGCTCAGCGCTGCCCTCGCGGCGGATAGTAAGCTTGATGGTCGTGCCCACTTTGCCCCGCATGCGGTCAACGGCATCATTAAGCGTGAGGCCCACCAGCGGCTGGTCATCCAGGTGAGTGATGTAATCACCGGCGTGGATTCCGGCGCGGAAGGCAGGCGTATCATCGATAGGGGAAACAACTTTGACCAGACCGTTTTCCATCGTGACTTCAATTCCGAGGCCGCCAAATTCGCCGCGGGTCTGCACCTGCATGTCCTTGAACTCGTCCTCGTTCATGTAAGCCGAGTGAGGATCAAGAGCAACGAGCATTCCGTTGATGGCATTTTCAACCAGCTGCTTGTCGGTTACTTCGTCCACATACTGGCCACGCACGCGCTCAAAGACGTCGCCGAAAAGATTGAGCTGCTGGTAAGTGTTGTTGGCGTTAGGATCGCTTTCTTTTGTTTGCGCGGGCTGCCCGGCGGTCCGTTCTTCCTGAGCGTGACCAGGGGCGGAGAATGCCAGCATGCCGCAGGCGGCAAGAACGGTCACTAAAACAATGTTTTTAAAGTTTGCACGGAAGGCAGACATAGACATGTTTTTGGAATCCTCAACTTTTCAGGCCAGGAAATACCTTTGATGGATTAACAGGCCGCCCATTGTAACGCAACTCATAATATAGCGTGGGCTTTTGCCCGGGAGAAGGGGGACCCGGCAGCTTTCCCAAAGGCTCTCCTGCCTCGAGGCTCTGGCCCGGCGAAACATTGATATCCTCAAGCCCTCCGATAAGGCTGTGCCGGTTTTTCTGATGTTCCAGAATGACAAGCCGGCCGAAATTCTTGAAAGTGCCGACAAAGCGCACAATCCCGCCCATCGGCGCCACAGCCAGCGTGCGGGGGTCTGCCCTGATTTTCAGGCCTTCGCTGATGGCGCCGATTTCGTCCTTCTCCCCATATGACGTAACGATGATTCCGGGTACGGGAAGCTGGGGCTGCCCCTCCCGGGGTAGGGACCAGGACTTTAATATGGATATACCTGAACCGGAGGAGGCGGAGCGTTTGGCCTCCGCCTTGCGCTTTTCTTCCTGCTTGTTGAGGCGCTCGAGGAAATCCTGCATCGAACGGGCCTCCTTGGAGATACGATTTATCTCCAATTCCGTGGCCTTGTAATTTACATTAAGGGAGCGAAAAATTTCTTCGCGCCTGTCAGCCAGCTTTTTTACTTTAGCGTATTTTTTATCAAGATCTTCCTGCGCTGTTACGGCCCTTTGCCTTTCTTCGCGTAAATCAGCCCTCGTTTCATCAAGATCTTTGAGATTCTGCGCAGCCTGCGCCATGCGTTGATGAAGCGCCGGCAATATGTGCCGTAAGAGCATGGCGGTTTGCGCGGTCTTCAGAGGCGCGCCGGGGCGGACAATCAGCGTTTCCGGCGGCACCCGGCGTAAACGCGTCATGGCCAGCATCATTTCAGAGAGTGCTTTGTGGTCATTTTGCAGCTCAAATTTAAGCATGTCTTCCTTATGCGCCAGACCAGCAATTTCATCCTCAAGATTGATAAGAACGCGCTGCTGCCGCCGGGTCAGGGTGGCGGCATCGATTAGTTCCTCCCGGATTTTTGTCATATCCTTTTCAGCCTGCTCCATACGGGCCTGCAGTTCTTTTTTGTTTTCTTCCTCTTCCAGAAGCTTTTTTTCAAGGCTTTCGAGATCGCCTGTTTTCCGGTGCGGTATCGGCGAATCTGCGCGTCCTGTCCCCGGCGGGGCAAGGAGGCACAAAACCAAAACCATGATGAGGCAGCCAGCGTGCTTCATGTCGTCCCGTCATTCTCTATGATAAGGGTGGCCGGCTATGATCAGGCGCGCCCTGTATATTTGTTCGATCAGCATAACGCGGACCAGCATATGAGGCCATGTCTGGCTGCCAAATGACAACAGGAAATCTGCTTTTTTTCTCAGCTCCGGCGACAAGCCATCCGCGCCGCCGATCAGAAACTGCACATGTGCCCGGCCATCAGCCGCCAGCCCTTCGAGCCGCCGCGCGAAATCTATACTGGGCAGGCTTTTACCCTTTTCATCCAACGCGAAAAGATAGGCGCGGGGATCGAGTTTTTCCTCCAGCCTTTTAAGTTCGTCCTTACGGTTGCGGACATCAATTTCGTAAAGGGTGAGGGACCAGCCAAGGCGCGTTTTGTATTCATCCCATAGGGCGCGCAAGGCGGGTTCCCGCATTTTTCCGGCGGCGATGACGTCGATACGAAGCATGGAAAAAGATTAGGATAACGCCAGCGGCAGCGCAATTACATAGACCCGGGAGGGGCCTTTTAATACCCGTAAATTAGCCGATCAAATAGTGGCTGTCGTCGCCGGGTTTTTGCCGAATGCGGGCAGATTCCACATTTTTTCGATGTTGTAGAATTCCCTGACTTCCGGCCGGAAGAGGTGGACGATGACGTCCCCGGCATCCACGATAACCCAGTTGCCCTGATCTGTGCCCTCAGTACGGATATGCTTGAATCCCCGACTTTTAAGCCTGTCTTCCAGCTTCTGCGCCAGGGCGACGACCTGCCGGGAGGACCGGCCTGAAGCCACAATCATGTAATCGGCGAGAGCGGTCTGACCACGAAGATCGATGATTTCTATCTCTTCTGCTTTATCGGCATCAAGCGATTGCTCGATAAGGGTCTTCAGTTGTTCCGGGCGTTCTTGCCCGCGCGGGTGCATGGTTATAATGGGCTGGCCTCCTTGTTGTGCGGTTGAAGAAAAATAGTAAAAAGCGCCTCGACATTCAAGTATCGAAGCGCTTCGAACAAGCCGTGCTTTGAGTCAGACGTGCGTTCCGTATCACCGTGTGACGGCCTCACGAACCCACCCTTTCTGCCTCATAATGATGCACAACTCTCATACTTACATTTTACGCCTTTCGGGCAAGGGCTGCAACAACGCTTCACTAAAGTACGGAAAAGTCCTTTAAAAACAAGAAATTGCTAAAGTGGTGTGGTTTGGCCGCTTCTAATTTCCGTTGAAGATAGATTCTGCATTTTTCGCTGCAGCATCCAATAGCTGGTCCGGGTTTTGAGTTCCGGTCTTGCTCCGCCCTCGATGTAAATGTGCGTTTGCCCCCGTAGCTCCCGCAAGGGACAGGATTCAATCAACGACCAGGCAGGGGGGCGGGCGATATGGGCGGTTGGGACCTGCTTCAGAATATCTTTCCAGCGGTACCAGAGATGGAAGCTGAGTGCGTTGTCCATTCCGGTCATGAGCACAAAGTCTGTCTTTGGAAAATAGCGCTTTATTCCCGTCAGCGTATCCCAGGTTCGATTCACGCCCAGCCGGCTTTCAAGATCGGTCACAAGGATGTGCGGTTCCTGCTGCACGATCCGGCGGCTCAAATCCATTCTGTCCGCATAAGGCATCAGGCTCTCGCGCTCTTTAAGCGGATTATGCGGTGTTACAAGCCACCATACGAAATCAAGGCCAAGCGACTGAAGCGCTATGCGGCTGATATGGATGTGACCTTCATGCGGCGGATTGAATGACCCGCCCAGCAAGCCAATGCGTAACCCTGCCCAGCGGGGACCGTCCAGGAGATGAGGGGGCGAGAATATCATGAAAAGTACGAGTTAGCCGCCCTGACCGGCCACACGCCTGATCGATTCCTCAATCAGACGGGCATTGGTTTTTTCGTCCATCTTTTCGGAGATGATCCGTGCGGTTGCCTGCACAGCCAGCTCGGCCGCGTAGGCGCGGATATCAGCCGCCACGGCTTCCTCCATCCGGCGCAGGCGCGTCTGGAGTTGTTCCTCCCGGCGGCTGACCAGTTCGCTCAGTTCGGCGTCCGCCTGCTGTCGAATCTGATCGGCGTGCATACGGGCCGTCTTTGCCATCTCCTGCGCTTCCCGGGCAGCCTCGTCACGCTTTCTTTCGTAAGTGCTCAGAAGTTTTGCGGCTTCTTCTTTCAGAGTATGGGCAGTCTTGATTTCGCTGCGGATCTGTTCAATCCGGCCATCGAGCTTTGCCAGAAAGGAGGGAAGCGCCTTTTTTAAAGCCAGAGCGGCAAACAGGGCGAAGGAAATGGCAACCCAGACACTGGCATCCTGCAAAAGATTAAACATGTCAGGCGGCCTCCTTGCCTTCGATAGCGCGAACGGCCGTTTTAGCCTGGTCAATATCCGTCTTAATACCGATGATCCGCGCGGAAGCTTCGCTGGCGATTTCAGCGGCGATGGTGGTCATGTCCCGGCGGGCCTGCTCCCTGACCTGGGAGATTCTTTTTTCCATGGCGGAAATTTCCTGCTCGGACTTGTCGCGCAGCGCCTTGATTTTCTGCTGGGCGTTTTCCTTGATCTTCACATTTGTTTCGGTAATCAGCTTGCTGGATTCTTTACGTGCGGTGTCCAGCAGGCTTTCATACTTGGCCAGCGCGGCTTCAGCGTTCTTTTTATCCTGTTCCGCTTTGTCAATGTCTCCTTGCACCTGCTTATCACGCCGTTCAATAATGCCGCCGATATCGGGCAGGATGCGGGCGCTGAAAATAATATAAAGTGTAATAAAGGTCAGAAAGAGCCAGAACAGCTGGCTGGGATAATAGGTCGGGTCAAACTGCGGCAGACCGCCGGAGCCGGCATGTTCGCCGGCTTCGTGAGCGCCAAGTTCTTCTACCGTCTCGGCCAAAGCCTGTGCGGCACCGGAAACTAAAAGAAACAGACCAAGCCCGGCGGATTTCAGCCCGCCCGGCCCGATCATGGCTCTTTTGTGAGTGCCGCGTCCGTTCATGTCTATTTGAACAGAATGATGAATGAGACCAGCAGCGCGAAGATGGCCAGAGCTTCGGTGAAGGCAAAGGTCAGAAAGAACTTCTTGTCGAGAAGTTCGGTTGCGCCCGGATTGCGGCCCACGGCTTCGTTGTAAGAGGAGAAAATCAGGCCCAGTCCGATACCTACCCCCAGGATCGGGAGCAGGGCAAGGGCGGCTGCAATGAGTTTCGCGGCTTCCAGTTCCATTTTAGTTTCCTTCTTTCTTCGAGGTTAGAGTTTTACTTTTTTCAGATTAGCGACCGTTCCGCATGCTTTAGTGGTGCAGATCCACGGTGTCTTTCAGGTAGATGCAGGAAAGAACCGTGAAAACATAGGCATGCAGAAGCGCAATCAGAAATTCAAAGGCAATCAGTATCGTGTTAAACAGCATGGGAAACAGCCCCATGATAAATCCGCCAATTCCCAGTCCCAGAAACGTCACGCTGAACCCGGCAAAAACTTTTAGCATCAGGTGGCCCGCCATCATGTTGGCAAAAAGACGGACGGAAAGGGTCAGCGGCCGGACGAGGAATGAAATGATTTCAATCGGAACGATAATCGGGAACAGCCACAAGGGCAGGCCGGGCGGCACAAACAGGCTGAAGAAGTGAAGGCCATTTTTGGCCACGCCCATGATCAGGACTGCGAAAAATACCACCAGCGCCAACGCGGCAGTGACAGCCAGGTGGCTGGTGTAGGTGAAAGAGAAGGGGATCATGCCCAGAAGATTGCCCATGAGCACGGTCATGAAAAGCGTGAAGATCAGCGGAAAATATTGTTTGCCGCCCGGGCCGGTATTCTCCCGGATCATGTTTGCTACGAATTCATAAAGCATCTCGGCCAGAACCTGGCCGCGGCCAGGCACCATGGATTTTTGCTTTGTTGCCAGCATAAGGCCGGTTGTGGCGACAACCACGCCAATAGCCATCCAGAGCGAGGAGTTTGTAAACGACAGGTCGATCCCGCCGACATGAAGCGGCACGATAGGCTGAATGATAAACTGGTGAATGGGATCAGCCACAATCTATCCTTGTAGGGCTACAGGTTTACCCGTCTTTTCCGGGCTCTTTTCTAGCCTGTTTTTTCTGGTTATGCAACTGCTTATAGCCCACGGCAGAGTCCATATTCTGGGTGATGCGGTATGCATTTGTGAATCCCGCCCCTATCCCTCCCAGGAAAAAGATAATCAGGAAAAGGGGTGCCATATCCAGCCAGCGGTCCAGTGCCCAGCCGATAAAAGTACCGGCGATGATGCATGCAACCAGCTCCGTGCCTGCGCGCAGGCCCTGGTTCATGCTTTCGTTTGCCTTGTCCTTACCGGGTATGGGCACATGCAGCGCGCTTTCCTGTTCCCGGAAGCGGGCCAGTTTTTCGTCCAGATTCTGGAGGTCATCACCCATGGGCTGCGGCCGGTTATTCCGCCGCCTCAAGGAACTCGAACTGCTGGTTCATATCGACCGACACCAGCTGCGATACGCCTCTTTCGGACATGGTCACGCCATACAGGCGGTGCATACGGGCCATGGTCAGGCGGTGGTGGGTGATCAACAGGAACCGGGTCTCACCGCGGTCGGCGAATTCCTCCAGCAGGTCGCAGAAGCGGTCGACGTTGGCATCGTCCAGGGGCGCGTCCACCTCGTCCAGCACGCAGATAGGAGCGGGGTTGGTCAGGAAGATAGCGAAGACGAGCGCGACAGCCGTCAGTGCTTTTTCACCGCCCGAAAGCAGGGAGAGGGACTGGAGTACCTTGCCGGGCGGCTGGGCAAAAATCTCAAGTCCGGCTTCCAGCGGATCATCGGATTCTATCAGCGCCAGGTGCGCCTTGCCCCCGTTGAACAGGCGGGTAAAAAGATCCTGGAAATGCATGTTTACGTGATCGAATGCTGCGTTCAGGCGCTCGCGCGCTTCGTTGTTCAGCTTCTGGATACCTTGGCGCAGTTCGTTGATGGCTTCGGCCAGATCATTTTTTTCCACCAGAATACCGGCCAGCTGCTTTTCCAGTTCCTCGGCCTCTATATCGGCGCGCAAATTCACCGGACCGATCAGGTCGCGGTCGCGCACAGCTTTTTCCTTTTGCTGGCGCAGCGCATCCAGGTCGGGCAGAGCGTCATCGCTCAAAGCGGCCTGTGCGCTCAGTTCTTCCGGCGGCAGCGAAAACTGCTCAAAAATAAAGGCGCGGATTTCCTCAATCTGACGCTGTCTCTCGGCGGCGGTTGCCTGTGCGTGTGCCCTGGCTTCACGGGACTCGCTCAGAAGAGCCTCGGCTTCCTTGAGAGCCTTGTTGGTTTCCGCAATCTCGCTCTCACAGACGGCCAGGCGGTCGGAGACGACGGATTTCTCCTGCTCCATAATTGTAATTTTTGAAAGAAGCTCTTCGCTGTCAACCTTGATCGTCGAGGGGCGCTCTTTCAGGTCGCGGATGCGCTCTTTCAGCATTACCTCGCGTTCTTCGAGCTCCTTCAGGCGCTCGCGGGCGCGAATGCAGCGATTTTGCAGATTAACGCGCTCATCGCCGATCGCCTGCAGGCGGGCGGAACGGCGGTTATTTTCCTGCTTGCTCAGTTCATAATCGCGGATCGCGTCATGCAGCCTTTCCCGGGATTCGGAAAGCCGGGCGCGGCTGCTGTCGATCGTCGCCTGCCTTTCTTCCAGAATACCGTCGCCAAAAGCCTCAAGACCCTTGGCGGTGAAGGCAAGCCTTTCATCCAGGGCCGCCAGATCGTTCTCCGCAGCCGACAGAATTTCGCCCAGTTTAGCCAGCTCGGCCCGGCGCTCCGCCTGGGATTCGATAGCCTCGTTCAACTTGTCACGATTATCGCGCAGGCCGCTGTCGCATACCTGCAGACTTTTGCGTGTTTCGGACAGGCGGGTCTGCGTATCGTTATGGCGGCTTTCAACAGCAGACAGTTCGCGGCGCTTGGCCGCGACATCCTGTTCGGCTTCGGGCAGTTTTTTCTGCAGGGTCGCCAGACGATTTTTTTGCTGAAGCTGCACGGCGTGGCGATCGGAAGCACCGGCGCGAACGCGCAGGCCATCCCAGCGCCAGTAAGCGCCATCGCATGAAACCAGAGCCTGTCCTGGTTTCAGCTCCTGCGCCAGTGCAAAACCCTGCGCGTTATTATCGACCAGGCCTATCTGGCTCAGTGCGGCGCGCAGAATATCCGGTGCCTTGACGTGAGGAGTCAGAGGCCGGGCGCCCACGGGCAGATCCTGAAGATCGGAGTCGCGTATCTCTACTTTTTCCCAGACTGTCGGCGCGTTGCTTTCGGTCGACGCCATAAGCGTGTCGCCCAGGGCACGTGACAGGGCAAGCTCAAATCCGCTGTCCGCGCGGACATCGTCGAATATCGGGCGAAAACCCTGATCCGATCCGGCCTTGGCAATTGCTTCCAGCGCGCTGATCTCGGACTCCAGGCGTGCCTTTTCTTTTTCCTTTTCCTGCAGCTGTGCTAAGGCCTGCTCCCGTTCCTGCCGGATTTTTTCAAAATCCGTCTCAAGCGTGGCGATCTCGGCGCGCAGGTCAGATGATTTTTGTTCCTCCTGCTCGATCTCGTGGCGAAGAGCTGCGATATCTTCCTGCGCCTGCTGGCTTTCCTGTTTCTCTGCGAGCGTCTGTTTTGCGTTTTCAAGACGCTGCCTGACGGCATTGCGCTTTTGCCGGTCCTGCTCGCTCTGCTGCTCCATGTTCTGCCGCAAGGCGCGGTCAGCGGCCATTTTTTCTGTCAGGGCGGTAAAGGCGGATTCGAGCTTGGTAACCTCGTCCTGAACTTCCTGGCGAACCCGGTCGCGGCTCAGCATGTCCTGCTCGACGGTTTCCTGATTGGCCAGAAGCTGCTTTTCCTCGGATTCCATGCGTTCGAGAACGGCTGTGTTCTCTGCCAGGGATTTCTGTTCGTGCTGGCGGTCGCTAAAGACCTGCTCGATCTGGCTTTCGGATTCGGTCAGCTGGTTAGCCAGACGCTCGGCCTCGTCCTCAAGACGCTGCAGCGCCAGTTTCTGGACCTGAAGCGCGGCCGACATCTCGGCTTCTTCGTGACGCAGACCGGGAAGATCTTCCGACTGCACGTTCTGGGTCTTGTTCAGCTGCGTAACGGTGGTCAGGCGTTCAGCTACAGCCTTTTCGGCCTCACCAAAGGCGCGCTCAACCTCCTGCAGTTTCTCATGGGCGCGCTTCCAGTCGAGGCTGGCGATCATGACCTCAAGCTGGCGGATCTGGGCGCTTAAATTGCGGTAGCGGTTGGCCTGCCGCGCCTGCTTTTTGAGAGCCTGCAGGCGGCCATCCATTCCCGCGAGGAGATCTTCCACGCGTTTGAGATTGTTATCCGTGGCGCGCAGACGAAGCTCTGCTTCGTGGCGGCGGGCGTAAAGACCGGTGATGCCGGCAGCCTCCTCGAGAACCTGGCGTCGCTCGGAGGGTTTGGACTGGATCAGAATTTCCGTCTTGCCCTGAGAGATCAGGAAAGGGGAGCCGGCGCCGCAGGTCAGATCGGCGTACAATATCTGTACGTCGCGGGCGCGGACGGGTTTGCCATTAATGTAATAGGCGGAGCCGTGATCGCGCTCAATCTTGCGCACCACCTCGATCTCGTCACCATTGTTCCATGGGGAGGGCGCGGTACGACTGCTGTTGTCCAGCAGGATGGAAACTTCGGCGAGGTTGCGTGCCGGACGGCGTTCGGTGCCGTTGAAGATAACATCATCCATGCTGCCTGAGCCGCCGCGCATACGCTTCGACGATGTTTCACCCATGCTCCAGCGCAGAGCCTCGACCAGATTGGATTTGCCGCAGCCGTTAGGGCCAACAATGCCGGTCAGGCCGTTGCCGATCTCCAGCTCGGTTTTATCGACAAACGATTTGAAGCCATGAAGGCGCAGCTTAGAAAACTGGACCATGCTTTTCTTATCATTTTTTTTGGTCTGTTCTGTATCCATCCCCGTATCCGTATACTCGTTGTTTAGTTCGCCAGAAGCGGCTTAAAAACTTTTTCAAATGCTTCCACAGGCAGTGCGCCGTGCAGGACTTCCTTGCGGTTGACAACGAAGCTGGGCGTAGATTGTATTTCGTGCTCTTTGCCCGCCTTCTGCATCTGGTCGATAAGGCCCTGCTTGAGTTCGCCGCTGCCGAGGCAGGCATCAAACGTTGCATCGTCCATACCCAGCAGCTTGCTGTTCTGGCGAAGGGCGTCCTGATAATCCTTGCCGAGCCACTTGTCCTGTGTCTCAAACAAAAATTTAACGAACTGGAAGTAGCGCTCTTCCGGCAGGCAGCGGGCGATCACAGCGGCGTCAAGCGCCGGAGCGTTAAGCGGAAAGTCATGATAGACGAAATAGACCTTGCCCGTGTCGATATAGGTTTCTTTGAACTTGGGGAAGGAGTGCATGCTGAAATCGGCGCAATGGCTGCAGCTTAGCGAAGCATACTCATCGATCCTGATCTTGGCCGACGGATCGCCCAGCGCGCGGTCGGCGAGGGCGGCTTTCACGTCAACTTTTCCGGCACCGGGGGCGGGGGAGGCTTCCGCCATAGCCGTCTTGGCATCCGAGGGGACGCTGACGGCTATGAAGCTGGCATACGCGCCTAGTCCCAGAAGGACAATAAAGGCGGCAATCCAGAATAGTTTTCCGGTTTTCATGACTCAAACCTTGTCATAACTTAATCGACCCCAAGGGCCAATCTGTAAAAGGATATGCTCTGAAAATCAACTGAAATCAGCCTGAAGTCAACAAAACCGCTGTTTTGCAGTGTGGCTTATCCACATCAAAAGAGATGGGGTGGCAAAAGTAATTTTAAAGGGAACTAACGGCTTTTTGGCCCGCGCATGCCCGAGCCGGAACGGCGTCCGCCGCCACCAGAACGCGAACCACTACCGCGCGTGGAGCTTGGCGGAGGTGTGCTCGTTCCCCGGAAGGCGTTGTTGATCACGGCTCTGAAGGGATTAACGACAGCGGCGTTCCAGATGGCTGCAATGTCCTGATAGGAGCCGCCTTTCCATGCCCAGTCGGCCGGAAGGCTGGGTCCATCGCCCAGTCCGCCTCCGCCTTTGCCGCGCCGAGGTCCGCCTTTCATAAAAACCCGCCTTGCTGTGTGGTTTTCCACAGCTAAGCAGATTCTGACATATGAATATTGATATTATGTTAATTAATAAGGTCTTAGAGCTGTTGCGGGTCAAAAAAGACCAGATCCACCCGGTCCGGCGGCGTCCGGTCAGTTTCTGTACCCAGGGCCCGAACATCCATCCGCCGGGCCTCGATCCCCTGGTCCATCAGCCAGGTGCGGATCGCCAGCGCCCGCGCCAGAGACGTGCGCCGCGCGCTGCTGACGCCCTTGTCAGTGGGGCTGGCAAAGGACTGGATCTGGAGCCGCCATTCCGTATTGGTTTTCAGAAGCGGCAGAATCTGGCCCTGAAGGGCTTCTGTCGTTTTCTGGTCGATATCGGAGACACCTGGCGCGAAGGGCAGGGTTATATACTCCTCCTCGTATTTTTCCGGAGGCGGCGGACGCGGCGTTTCTTTTTGGGCGCGGTTGTCCGCAACGGAATTCGGAGCGACCTTCGGCATTTCCAGGTTCGCGACTTCAGTCAGATCATTTTCCGGCTGCGCGGACTTCCTCGCCGGAATCTCTTCGACAATAGGATCGGCCGTAATATCAATCGCCTCGTCATCCCCCTTGGGCTTTTTTGCATTTTTTGCTTCGCGCTTTCTCAAAGGCTCCGCCCGGGTGGTAACAATCTGGTCTGCAGGCGCGGATTCATCTCTGTCCATCTTCTTCGCGGTCTGCTCGCTGATCGTTTCAATCATACTGGTCAGCTTTTCTTTATCCGCATCCGCAGACGCAATCTGGCTTTCAAGATCATCGCCCGCGACAGCGTCCGGCGGCGGTAAGGGCATCAGCGGAGATTCAAGCTCCTGCGCCGTGACTTCTTCTGCAGGGACGGCCGGCATGCTGAACTCCGACCCCGGCTTGATTTCACGCGGTGCCCGGCGCGCGCTGTTCTGCGCCTGCATTTCCTTGCCCGCCCTCTTCACAGATCCCTGCGCGGCTATATCGCTGGCGGGGCGTTTCTTCGGTAAAGGCACATCCATAGCAATCTTTGTGCTCTCTTTGCCTGTGGCAGCTGCTTTTTTGATCGTTTCCGGCTTGCGCCCGGGCAAAGGCGTATCAAAGGTCTTTGATGTTGTCGCCACTGCCATCGTCTTTTCTTTTGGCGTGGGTGCAGCAAGGCTTTCGGCAATTTCAGCCGATGGCGCGGCAGGGGGCGCCGAAACGGGCAGGGACGGGTTAATAGATTCCGTCTTGATTTTTGTCTGAACCGGGAAGCGTACGACCTGATTGCGGCGCCCATCCGGCTTGTGAAGAGGTACAGGTATTGGCTCTGCAATCGGGCTGGCGGCGGCCGTATTTGTTTGCGCCTGCGTCCGCACCGGTGACGGAACCGGATTCCCCTGAGAGACAAAGGCGGGCGGCGACATCACAGGCGAGGGCGGCATAACCGGAACCACAGGGACCTCCCGGCGAGCGAGAGGCGGCATGGGAGGCGGTGTCGAGACGGTGCCTGCTGATGGAATCTGCGAAGTTTCCGGACCGATAAGCGAAGGCCTGTAGGATGAATCTACGGAAGGTCTGGCGAGAGGCGGGCGCAGCGTGGGTGCCGCATTGGTTCGGGCCGTCCCTGCGGAGCCTAGCGACTCAAGAACACTGGTATCGACTTCGACCTCGGGAGTGCTCTGCGCCCGGGCTGTCGACAAGGCGGCTCCGGCCGCGATCAGCAGCCCCCACACCAGAGTTATTCTGAAAATATATCCCGCGTTCATTATGCGGCATTCTTGCCCTGTTGCGCGCCTTTAAGCAACTTTTTCAGCTCGTCAAACAAATTGCTGTTTGCCGTCACTATATTACCCGTCTTAAGGGGATCATCCGCGCCGTCAATATCAGAAACCCGTCCGCCGGATTCCCTGATGATGATGGAGCCGGCGGCCATATCCCAGGCATTCAGATTGCGCTCCCAGAAACCTTCAGCGCGCCCAGCCGCCACGTATACCAGGTCAAGAGCTGCCGCTCCGAACCGGCGAAGGCTGGCACCTGCAAGCTGTATGGCGTTGTATTCGTTCATGAAGGCTACGTGTTCCGCCAGGGCGCGGCGCGGCGCGCCGGTCAGGATCACCGCCTGATCAAAATCCGTTCGCCCGGAAACACGCAGGCGACGATTGCGCATGAAAGCTCCGGTGCCTTTTTCGGCGCGAAAAGTTTCCTGCTTAACAGGGTCGTGGACAATGCCCGCGATCACTTCCCCCTTGTATTCGAGAGCGATGGAAATATTCCAGTGCGGAATGCCGTGCAGGAAGTTCGTGGTGCCGTCGAGCGGATCAACGATCCATCGGTATTCTGCCGCGTTGCTGCCGGTCGCTCCGCGCTCCTCCATCAAAAATCCATAGTCAGGACGGGCTTTGCTTAGTTCCGTGTAAATGATTTCTTCCGAGCGATGATCGGCGGCTGAAACAAAATCGCCCGGACCCTTGCGGGAAACCTGAAGCTGTTCCACCTCACCGAAGTCGCGCACAAGCGAACGGGAGGCCTTTTCAGCCGCCTTGATCATAATATTCATGTGCGGGGTCAGGGCCATGAGCGGTTAGCCTTTCGCGCGCTCAACGTAACTGCCGTCTTCGGTTTTGACGACGACACGCGTGCCGGACTCAATATGGGGCGGCACCATAACCTTGACGCCATTCTCAAGTTTCGCCGGCTTGTAGGAGGAAGAAGCCGTCTGCCCCTTGACCACCGGGTCAGCCTCGACGATCTGCATGACCACCGAAGCGGGCAGCTCCGTTCGCAGGGGCGTGCCTTCAAAAGTTTCGATGGTAACGGTCATGCCTTCTTGCAGGAAGGCTGCAGAAAAACCTAAAACGTCCTTGGAAACCGCGATCTGGTCGTATGTTTCCTTGTTCATGAAATGGTAGCCGCCATCGTCATTGTAAAGATACTGGTAGTCGGCCTGATCCAGGCGAACGCGCTCAAGCGTCTCCTGAGTGCGGTAGCGGACGTTGTCCTTGTTGCCGCCCTGCAGAGCCCGCATTTCGAGCTGTATCACCGAAGCGCCCTTGCCGGGTTGCATAATCTCATGATGTGTGATCAGCCAGAGCTTGCCCTCGCGGTCGATCACGTGCCCGGCACGAAGTGTAATGGCGGTAACTTTCATAACGTTTCCTTACTTTTTTGATATTTTATTGATATTGCCGGCAGTGTCTAGGGCTGCTTTTCCTGCATAATCGCCGTGCCAAGACGCATCAGGCGGTCTTGGATTTCCGGATCCTGAACGCCCTCCAGTACTCCGGATAAATAACTTTTTTCAGCCGCGGTCAAGGGTTTCGCTGGTGGCGGGCGGAAGCGGGCAGGGGCGTTGGATGCCACCGGCACAAAGCGCAGGGCGGAAATCCAGCGGTCGCCAAAGATGTGATTGATACGCTGTAAAATCAAATCTTTCTGGTAATGCAACAGGGTAGCGTCTGCTGTGGTCGTAGCGATATCAAGGGATGCCGTAGATTCGCCACTTTTTCTGCCTTTAATGGTACGTATCTTGACCGGCTGCGTTTTATCCGCCAGCTCAGGGCCGACGATATCCTGCCAGCGGGTGACAAGACGGCCGAGCATGATATATTTCCGGCTGAAAATCTGGCCGGCAATACGGGGGATGGCTTCTGATATTAGACGCGGACCGCTCATGAACCACAACGCACTCTTGGATAATAGCACGGCCAATATGTCAGGTCATGATCTTCCGGACAAGCCGGATCCCCGGACTGTCAACAGTTTCCGTAGAGCCATATTAAAATGGTACGACGCCCACAGGAGGGTACTGCCCTGGCGCGCCGCACCGGGCGTAAAGCCTGATCCCTACCATGTCTGGTTGTCCGAGATCATGCTGCAGCAGACGGTCGTGGCGACCGTTATGCCCTATTTCCTGAAGTTCATAGAAAAATGGCCCCGGGTTACTGACCTGGCCGCCGCACCAGTGGAAGATGTGATGAAAAACTGGGCCGGTCTGGGTTATTACACGCGGGCACGCAACCTTCACAAATGCGCGCAGATAGTTGTGAATAGCCACAAGGGCCGCTTTCCTAGTGAAGAAGCGGCGCTTCTGGCGCTTCCCGGTATCGGGCCTTATACAGCCGCGGCGATTTCAGCAATTGCGTTTAACAAGCCTTTTACGGTGATGGATGGAAATATCGAGCGCGTTATGGCCCGCTATTTTGAAATTGATGAGCCTTTGCCTGCCGCCAAGAAAACCTTGTACAGATACGCGCAAGCTGTGTCTGAAGGACGGAGCGACCGGCCCGGGGATTTTGCCCAGGCACTGATGGATATTGGCGCCACGGTCTGCATTCCCAAGTCGCCCCGTTGCGGCCTGTGTCCTGCTATGAAGAGCTGCCGTGCCTATGCCGCAGGGACAGCCGCGCAGTTGCCGCGCCGGGACCGGAAAAAGCCCAAGCCACAGAGATTCGGAAATGTGTACTGGATCACGAACGGGCGTGGCCATGTGCTTGCCGAGCGACGTCCCGCCCGAAATCTTCTGGGAGGGATGGTCGGACTACCTACGTCTGAATGGGGGGAAGCGGCTGCATCTTCAGATAATCATTGTTATTCATCAGGAATTATACCCGCAAAACTGAAGAGCGCCGGCGTTGTGATGCACAGCTTTACGCATTTTAATCTCACGCTTCAGGGATGGTCGGGACAAACAGTTAACAATAATTTGCCGCCCGGGGGACCTCTGTTTTGGATAGACATAGGCACGATCGGAGATGCCGGTCTTCCCAGCCTGTTCAGGAAATTCGCAAAGCTGATGACGTAGGATGAGTTTGGGGTATAATGGTTCATATATAAGAATGAGGGCTTACGATATGCGTCTATTGGATTTTCCTGTTTTCCTGTTTGCGCTTTTGCTATGTTGCGCCGTGCCGGCCTTTCCCGCCGCCGCCCAGGAAGCGGCCGCCCAAGAATCTGCCGCTGAGGAAAGTGATCCCAATCCGCCCGCCCCGGATATCGGAGAGTCAGCCATCATCGCCGAAGAAGATGGCTATGTAACTACATCGTTTCCCAATCTTTCCCAGCTTTACTGGGTTCTTGGCAAAACGGATCTGAGCAGCGATGAGGATGTAGACAATTTTGTTCTTATCAATGAATGCGACATGTATCAAAAATACATCAACAATGATTTTGAATGGGCGAATTTGCGCGAGGCGATGCGCTCTTCCATTGAAAAGAAAATGGTCTCGTTTCCACGGCGCTTTGAAGTCATGCATCCGATCTATCTTTCCAATTATGATGTCGACAAAGAGGAGTTTTCTCTTCGGCCGGAATCCGCAATGATTAATACGCGGCGAATAGAAGTTGCCATGAACAATCAAAAAAAATTGTGCGGGCGCCAGGGCGAGATTAACAACTATCCCCGCAATATCCTCCTCGTACTCAATGTTCCCTTTACCTTCATTAAGGTCCCCGTTTCACCGGCGATTGCCGAGATGTATCTCAGCGAGGTCAGCGCACAATTTGAAAATCTTCCCTCGCGCCTGCGCCTGGATAAATATCAGCGGGTTGCGTATATCAGGCTGAAGGTCATGATTTCCCAGTACAAGGAAACTGTACGCATGCGCAGCCGCGGCAAAGTTGCCGTCGTCATGGGATATGTCGAGGGAGTCGAGGTATACGCCGATCCTGACAAATTGAAACTAATGTATAAGACCGATGTAAGAACAAGAAATTTACGTCGCGTCAACCGATACAGCCAACAGGGAAAAGACATCCATGTTGTAAAGCCCCCTTTGTCGAAGGCCCCCGATTCAGAAGCACGGGAAATCGAGAGCATCAACGAAATCAAACTGGAACCTGCAGAATCCTCTGGATCTGATACTGAATCCAATGACGATGAAAGCTCAGAGCCTGGCGGAGATGGAGAGCCCGAAGCTTCCGGTCACGATCAAAATTCGCAGAGCCCTCCGGCAGCCACAGGCGCGGCTTCAGCTCCCGCTCCAACGGAACAGCCGCCTCCGGCAACTGCGCCAGAGCAGCCGGCGACGCAATCGCCGTTCTGATTACGTCCTTGTTCTGAGGATTTCTGTGCCGACAGCGCGGGCGCCATCCAATGCCTGCGTCTTTTCGACGCGGACTTTCACGCTCTGCACGCGGCTGTCACTGAGGCAAAAGTCGGCAATATATTCCGCAAAGGTCTCCACCAGATTGATGGGCCTGTAGCCTGCGATCCTGTGCACAGTCCGGGCAATCGTTTCATAACAGACCACATCGCTGAAATTGTCCGCTACCGGATTCGGTGATGTCTGCACCAGCGCTTCAATATTCACGATGACGGGCTGTGGCGCCGTCTTTTCATGTGCATGAATACCTATAATCATATCAACTCGTAAGTCGCTGATAAAAATTTTACTGTAGGCCGCAGCCGTTGCCGGCCGAACGCCCGGTGCGGACAGGCTGTGTTCCGAGACATGGTCCGGCCTGCTGGCGCGCGTTACGGATCTGAAAAGTTTTCCCATAGGGGAAGGGAACTATCAGCTTTTTACGGATAGTTCAAGAAATCTGCTGACGCCAGCCATACGCGCCTTTACTGAATTGTACCCTTGTCGCGCAGCGAATCCCCGCCGGCAGTGGCGCGCAGGCGCTGGCGCAGCGTATCCAGCGGCACCATCTGCTTGCCCTCACGGTAATGCCAGAATGTCCAGCCGTTGCAGGAGGGGGCGCCCTGAAGGGTTGCGCCGACCTTGTGAATTGAGCCGCGGCAGGTCGGGGAAATCAGGCTGCCATCTGCGGCCACACGGGCGGTATGGCGGCTTTTGACATCAAAAAGCTCGGTGCCGGGGCGAAGAAGCCCCTGTTCGATCAGCGATCCAAAGGGAATGCGGGGCTCATCCCGCTTTGTCGGGGTTTGAAGAATTTCAGAGGCGCCAAGCGCCTTGATGCTGTCGAGGCGCTTTTGCGCCGCTTTGCGGTAACTTTCCTCGCGCTCGATGCCGATATAATCGCGTCCCAGCTTTTTGGCAACGGCGCCTGTCGTGCCTGTGCCGAAAAACGGATCCAGAACCAGATCGCCGGGATTGGTCGAGGACATGATGACGCGGTAGAGCAGGGCTTCGGGTTTTTGTGTCGGATGTGCCTTGCCGCCGCTTTCGTCTTTCAGGCGTTCGTTACCGGTGCAAAGCGGAATAAACCAGTCGCTCCGCATTTGCAGATCCTCGTTGAGGGCCTTCATGGAGTCATAGTTGAAGCGATATTTTGAGCTTTTGTCGCGCGCGGCCCAGATCAGGGTTTCATGGGCATTGGTAAAACGTCGCCCGCGAAAATTAGGCATCGGGTTGGCCTTGCGCCATATGACATCGTTGAGCAGCCAGTAGCCCAGATCCTGCATGATGCTGCCGACGCGGAATATGTTGTGATAGCTGCCGATGACCCAGATCGTGCCATGCGGCTTCAGGAGATCGCGGGCGGCGCCGAGCCAATTGCGCGAAAAATCGTCATAGCTTTTGAGGCTGCTGAATTTGTCCCAATCATTGTCGACGCCGTCGACCACGGAATTGTTGGGACGGTGCAGATCGCCGTTAAGCTGAAGATTATAGGGCGGATCGGCAAAAATCATGTCCACGCTGGATTTGGGAAGGGACTTTAAGTTATCCACGCAATCCCCAGGCAGAATTACGTTCTTTCTTGTGGATTTCTGATTTTTTAGACTCGACATTTCATATTCCTTTCAGAATTGAAAGGGCATCATGAGTCAAAGTCGATTCGCCGTCAAGGAAAAAGACGAATCTTGACGGAGAGTCAGCGTGTTATATGGGAATCTTAAAGCTGAAAATGCTGAAAAATGCAGCTTTTAGCGCGGGCGTGGGCCGCCGGGTCCGAAAATATTGCCATCTCTGAAAAGCCCGCTTTCACCAAACAGGTCTTCAAAAGCATCGCCCCCATTGTCACTCCTGAACATCCCCTCAAAAGGATTGGGGCTCCGCTGCGGTGCCGCATAGGCTTTGACCCGCTGTGTGAATTCAGTGCGAATTTCCCGCATGGAAACACCGGGGAGGCGGTTTCTCATGCCCAGGGTGATCATCGGCGGTATGAAGGTCAGGCCTTGTTTAAAGGCAAAGGCGACAGCAGCTCTCGTTGTTTCGCCATGCGCCCTTATATAGGCGATCTGGCCGGGCTTTGTGCCTTTTTCAATGTTCGCGATCGCTTGTTCGATCTGCCCGTCGGTCAGATCAGTTTTTGCCTCGAATATTTTCAGCTGAATCTTTTCGCCATGGCCTCTTTCTTTCGGCGCGTACACAACCCAATGACCGCTCATTTTTTCTCTCCATTTTTAAAGATGCGCGGATCCTAGACAAAAACCGACTTTATATCAATTTTTATTCGCCGCTTCCCGGACCGGGGCGAAACTGCGCCGGTGGTGGATGGTCACTCCATGAATCCGCAGGGCTTCCAGATGCTCGGGCGTGCCGTAGCCGGCGTTGTTGCTCCAGCCATAGACGGGGTGGCGGTCATGAAGCTCCGTCATCAGCCTGTCGCGGGCGACTTTAGCCAAAATGGAGGCTGCCGCGATCGACAGGGACAGGCTATCGCCTTTCTTGATGGCCTGGCCGGGCAGGGCTACGTCGGGGATAAAATTGCCATCCACGAGAACGGCTTTGGGCATAAGGCCAATGCCCCGGCAAAGTTCCTGGAAAGCCCGCTTCATCGCCAGCAGCGTTGCCTGATGAATATTGAGTGCATCGATTTCTTCCGATGATGCCATGCCGATTCCAAAGCTGGCGTGGGCGCGGATGGATTCTTCCAGCCGTACTCGTTTTGCCGCCGAAAGTTTCTTGCTGTCAGTCACGTGCTGCCAGAAGGGCTCTCCGGACGCTTTTTCGGGAATATGGACGCAGCCCGCCACAACCGGGCCGGCGAGGGGGCCGCGGCCGGCTTCATCCAGTCCACATACGGGGCCGTCATACTTCATCTCGTATGAAAGATCGGGCTTTTTTCCAGGGTTTGCCAGCATGGACGGAAGAGTGCCTTATTCCCTACGCAAGGAAAAGCCCGGAAGAGCCGGGCTTTTAAAAGAGCTGTGAACAAATCCTGCGCTTTACGGCGCGGGAGCGGCTGCGGCCGCGGGGTTGATCCCGCCGCCCGCACCCACAGGCAGCCCCAGTCTCTGGCGTTCCTGATCCGTGGGTAAAGACTTCACCAATCTCTCCCGTACATCTGTCGATATATTTGGCGCAGCATTGATACGATCAAGCTGATTAACGATCAGGCGCTGATTTTCATCGGCATATTTGCGCCAGTCGCATAGAAAGTCAGCCAGACGGGAAGAAATATTCGGGCTGATTCGGTCCATCCGAATAACGCCATCAGCGACAAATTCATAACCAGCCCCATCCTGGCGGTGGAATTGCTCATAGTTGCGGGCAAGCCCTCCCACGAGAGAGCCGACATGTCCAGGATTTTCCCAGTTGAAAACATCGTTCTTGGTTCTGCCCGGGTCGGTTTTAATAAGGTCGCGCAGATATCCGATTGTGCTATCCGAACTCGATAGCGCCTGCATGCTGAACCATTTCTGGATTACCATCTGGTCGGCCTTGAAACGCTCATAGTAGTTTTTGAAAATTTCCTCACGCTCGGCGCTGGGGTGATTTCTCAGGGCGGCCATTGCCGATACGCGGTCGGTCGCATTGTCCGCATTCATATACTGATCCCGCAGCAGATTCATATCCGCTGGATTTTCGCTTTCTGTCAGATAGGTGGCAGCCAGCGACTTAAGTGAGCGTTTCCCCGCTTCCTTAAAGTTGAAAACATAGGGTTTGCCGTCATGAGCCCATGCATAAAGTTCTTCAAACTCCTGCCGCAGGGCCGTGGCAATGGATTTGCGCATATGCTTGCTCACAGCCACGATGGCCGAAGGCGAAACCGGCTGCACGATGGATTCAAGCTCCTCGATGCTGGGCGGTGTTAGGGCCATCTCGATGAGCATCGGGTTAGGGGCATGTTTTGCGTCCTTAACCAGAGTTCTGAGAGTCTCAAGATAACGGGAATTAACTTCGGGAAGTGTGCCAGTAGCGAGATAAGATTCATAGACTCGCTTCCGCTCGGCCAGCGCCAGTTGCTGTCCGGCATCCCAGCGGTTAAATCCATCCGTATCGATCAGGAGTTGTTTGTGCAACTGATCTTCGCTCAGGCCTGAGTCCGTTACCGTTACAGGCGCCGAAAACCCGCGGAAGAGGGAGTGGAAAGCCGGCTCTTCCTTGACGTTCTTGAAAACAAAAACCTGTTTGCCTTCCGTCAAGCGCAGAACGCGGTCTGTTGTGCCCGTGCCGGGTGTATCCGGGGTATCGGTCTCCAGAACCAGCGGCATATCATTGCCTTGAGAATCCACGAGGCCCATCTTGACGGGGATCAGCATGTTTTTCTTGGTCGGCTGATCCAGCGTCGGCGGAACATGCTGTTCCATCGTCAGCGTGTAGGTCTGGCTGACCGGGTCATATTTTCCTTCGGCCTTCACGCGCGGGCGGCCCGACTGGGTGTACCAGAGGAAAAACTGGTCATGCAGGTTTTCGCCGCTGACTTCCTCGATAGCCTTCACGAATTCATGAATCGTGACGGCCTGTCCGTCATGTTTCTTGAAGTAATGTTTAATCCCTTTGATCAGGGTTTCTTCACCCACCAGAACGCCCATCATGCGCAGGACTTCCGCGCCTTTCTCATAGACCGTGCCGTCATAGAGGTTTTCAATGGAGCTGGCTTCCTGCGGCAGAACGGGATGAGCCGTTGGCTTGTCATCTTCCAGGAACTGACGTGAACGAAGATCCTGAACGCTGCCGATCCTCTCGGTTTCCGTAGACGTCACAGCGGCCGTGAACATACGCTCCCGCAAAACCGTCAGACCTTCTTTCAGACTGATATAGAACCAGTTCGCCAGCGTAACGCGGTTACCGGACCAGTTGTGGAAGTATTCGTGTCCGACAATATCTATGATCGTCTGATAATTGGCATCAGTCGCAATTTCAGGGTCTGCCAAAATCGCTGAATCCCGGAAAACATTGAGACCCTTGTTTTCCATGGCGCCGAAATTGAATTTTGCGGCCGCCACGATCTTGAAGTTATTCAGATCGTATTCGCAGCCGAAAACTTCTTCATCCCAGCGCATCGCCATTTTGAGGGCTTCCAGCGCGTGGTAGCCTCTTTTTTCAAGGCCGGATTCCGCATACACGGCTATATCAACCGGCCGGTTCTTATCGTCTCCGATGAGGTAGGTGTCGTGAATATGCCCCAGATTGCCGTTGGCCGTGCAGAAGAGATAGCAGGGCTTAAGGAAGGGGTCTTGGAATTCTGCCCAGTGACGGCCATTCAGAAGATCACCGCCGGCGGTCCTGTTACCATTAGCCAGCAGGACGGGAATATCCTTCTTGTCGGCTTCAATTCTGACCGTATAGCGCGCCATGACATCGGGACGGTCAAGGAACGGGGTTATGCGGCGAAAACCTTCAGACTCATTCTGAGTCATGAATGTGCTGTCGCTTTTATAGAGGCCTGTCAGGGGAAGGTTTTTTTCGGGCTCAAGGAACGTTTCAATCTGGACTTCAGCTTCTTTCTCGCCGGGATCCAGCAGAATGCTCAGCGTGCATTTTTCTTCATCATAAATATATCCTGTGCCAGGCGCGAGTTCGACGCCATTCAGCTTAACGCGCTGAAGATAAGGCTGTACCGGATTGTAGGGGCCCAAAGCGGGCTTGTTGGGATCTTCGGCATGTAATACCAGGGCAGGGGCGTCCTTGCCTTCCGCTGAACGCTTGTAGGTAACCTTCGATGTGACGATCGTGTGATCTTTGTGAATGTCGAAGTTCAGATAGACTTCATCGGTCGTGAAATCGGGACGACGATAATCGGCAAGACGCAATACTTCGGGCTGATTCTGGTTGGCGGTCGTCATGGCTTTGATCCTCTCCTGTGATCCGGCTCGCGCAGGTTTTTTATAGAAATTCGCCAGATTATAGGAAATGTTTTTGACGCCCGTCAACAGGATATGAAAAAAATTCCCTGCCATGTTTACATATTTCAATTGACGCTTCCTCTGATGATAAATTCTGACGACTAATATAGCGCTTCTTCGCCTTTTTTCCTGTCCGCTTCAATCGCGCGCGCCAGAGCAAAGAGCGTCTTCTGCACATTTTCGCCGGAAACAGCAGAGACAGTCAAAACATCCTTTTTTATGGCTGCCTTTAACTCACGCGCCTGTTCCGCCGACAGTTCCGGTCCCAGAGCATCACACTTGTTCAGGGCAATGATCTCCGGCTTGGCGGCCAGGCCCTGGCCATAAGCCTCAAGTTCGGCCCGCACCGTCCTGTAGGCTTTGACCACATCGTCCTGTGTAGCGTCAATCAGGTGGAGAAGGACGGCCGTGCGCTCGACATGTCCAAGGAACCGGTCGCCCAGACCATGACCCTGGTGGGCGCCTTCAATAAGGCCGGGGATATCCGCCAGCACAAAATCGAAATCACCTGCTTTGACAACTCCCAGATTGGGATGCAGGGTCGTAAAGGGATAGTCGGCGATTTTCGGTTTTGCCCGCGATACGGCCGCCAGAAAGGTGGACTTGCCGGCGTTGGGCAAGCCAACGATCCCGGAATCGGCGATCAGCTTGAGACGCAGCCACACGGTGCGTTCCTGACCCGGCCAGCCGGGCAGGGCCTTGCGCGGCGCCTGATTGGTGGAGCTTTTATAATGGGCGTTGCCCAGGCCGCCGTCGCCGCCCTTGAGGAATACAATGCTTTTTCCCAGTTCGGTCAGATCCGCCAGAACCGTCTCCTTGTCTTCGTCGAGTATCTCCGTGCCCGCCGGCACCTTGATAATACAGTCATCGCCGTCAGCACCCGTCCGGTTGCGGCCCATGCCGTGTCTGCCATTCTCCGCCTTGTAATGTTGCTGGTAGCGGAAATCGATCAGTGTGTTGAGCGTGTCGACTGTTTCAATGATCAGATCGCCGCCGCGGCCGCCATTGCCGCCGTCAGGGCCGCCCATGGGGACAAACTTTTCCCGCCGGAAGCTGACGCATCCCGCGCCTCCATCGCCGCTTTTCAGATATATTTTGGCTTCATCCAGAAATTTCATATCAATTCAATCATTCCTGCCACTGGGCAAAATAAAAGGGGAAAGGTGTGTCCTTTCCCCCTTCTTTAACTTTAACTCAGAACGCGCTACTCGGCTGCCTGCGCGTCGTTAGCCGCCCGAACGACATTGACCAGCGGACGACCGCCACGGGCCATGGAGAAGCTGACCTTGCCGTCGACCAGTGCGTAAATTGTGTGGTCGCGACCCATGCCGACATTCTCGCCGGGGTGGTACTTGGTGCCGCGCTGGCGAACGATAATGCTGCCGGCATTGGCGTGCTGCCCGCCGTAAACCTTGACGCCGAGACGGCGGCCTGCCGAGTCCCGTCCGTTCTTTGAGCTACCGCCCGCTTTCTTCTGTGCCATACCCTGAACTCCTTTTAAGCCGCTTTAACTTCGGTGATCTGCAGAACCGTCAGTTCCTGCCTGTGGCCACGCTTACGACGGTAGTTATGACGGCGCTTTTTCTTGAAAATCAGGACCTTGGGGGCTCTGACATGGCTGACAATCCTGGCCGTTACAGTGGCCTTTTTGCCGCCCTCGGCGTAAAGAACGTCGCAATCGACGCTGGCGCCTTCCTTGGCTTCCAGTTTCTCTACCTTGATCTTGTCATCTTTGGCGACTTTGTATTGCTTGCCGCCGGTCTTAATGATTGCAAACATGGGAAAATCCACTCTATTCAGTTTGATTAGCAAGGGTAGGAAATAATCACAACGCGGCTTTTCTGTCAAGAAAATGCTCAAAATGAGGTATAATGGCCAGAAGATGGGTAAAAACAGCCTTAACCATTAAAATAACAAGAGAATCCGTGTCCTACAACGAGTCAGCGCATACATTCAAGCCCTGTATTATTGTTTATGGCGACCGCGAGGAGCAGATCATCACAAAGGGCATCTGGTCGCTTGTGGCCGGTCAGGACATACCCATCCTGAACCCGAATACGGTCGAGGAACTGGCTGAAAAAGCCCTGGAAGCACTCCTGATCCTGATTGTGATCCATGCGGAAGATGACCCGAACATCGAACTCGCCCGGCCGCTGGCCCTGCAGAAGGATGTCGTCTGCGGAATTGTGGCCATCACCGACGATGCCACGGTCCGCCAGCGTATCAAGGTCATGGCGCAGGGCTTTGATTCCATTTTCAACACCAGCCTGATGGAAAACCGCGACTTCCGTCGCATTCTGATGAACAAGATCGAAAAGGGGATGACCCGCCTGAACAACCGGGCGCAAGAAGCCGAGTACCGCCGTTTTAAGGCCTCTCTTGCGGCCAGCCCTGATGCCTTTATTGTCTTTGATGAAAACAGAAAGATTTTCTTCGTCAGCGAGCATTACCGCAAGGCCTATCCACAGAACGGCTATCGCATGGTGCGGGGGCTGGACGTCATGGAGGCGTTCGAGATGTGCTGCGTGGAGCAGGACGTCTCCGAGGATGATCCGCGCTACGAAAAAATGAAAAAATTCTGGACTGACCTCACAGGACAGGCCGAATACGAGATGGATGACGGCCGTATCTGGCGCATGAAATGCCGCCATCTCCTGGGCGGTATGGGTACGATCGTGACGACAACCGATATCACGGACTACGTTAACCAGCAGAGGGAGCTGCAGCAAAAATCGCAAGAGCTGGCCGAAGCGCTTGAGAACGAAAAGGAAGCCAGCGCGATCCAGAAACAATTCATCAACATGGTTTCGCATGAATTTCGTACGCCGCTCAGTATCATTGACGGCAACGCGCAGATCCTTCTCCGCCGCACCAGCACGCTCGACATCGCTGATATCCAGAAGCGATCCCGCACTATACGCAGCGCCGTATCGCGCCTTGTGACCATGATGGAGGGCGTGCTTTCATCCAACATGCTAAAGACCGGCAAGCTGGAACTCGTGCGCGAGAATTTCAATGTTAAACAGCTTCTTTACGATCTGTGCGACGCTCATACCGATCTTTCAAAAAATCATCGCATAGAAACGAATATTGATTCCCTTCCGGACTCGGTCTTTCTTGATAAGAAAGTCACGATCCTTATTGCCAGCAACCTTCTGGCCAACGCGATCAAATTTTCCCGCGAGGATGACCCGCTGATCCGCGTCACCGGGCAGATGGAAAACGGGCACATCAATATCAGTATCGAGGATAACGGTATCGGCATTCCGGAGAACGAACTGGGCCACATATTCGAACGCTATTATCGTGCCACCACTGCCAGCGGCATTCCGGGCACCGGGATCGGCCTGAACCTGGTTAAGGACTTGATAGACCTGCATGAAGGGCGTGTGGAAATCAAAAGTCTCGTGGGCGAGGGGACAACAGTAATGTTTTCCTTGCCATCGGGAGCCTGATTTATCACCATAGAGGGCAAGGAGATATTCCAGGATGCAACGACCCGTACCCAGCCGTGAAACCATACTTGTCATCGAGGATGAAGAATCCTTGCGCGAACTGCTGCAAGATGAACTGACCTCGCTCGGCTTTCGTATCATCACGGCCCGCAACGGTGTGGACGGGCTGGAAAAGCTCCAGGACGCGGAGCCAGATCTGATCATCTGCGACCGTGCCATGCCCGCCATGACCGGTTATGAACTGCTGGAGCGGATCCGGGGCATATATCCCCAGTACCGCGATCTGCCTTTTATCTTCCTGACCGCCCTGACCGATCAGCGGGACAGGCTGGCCGTCCGCGATCTGAAGCCCACGGCCTATCTTGAAAAGCCCTTGGATTTCAATGAACTGGTCCAGGCCATCGAAAAAGCCCTCGGAAAAGCCGCTTAAAAGCCCGCTCTATAACCATTCTTTTACACCTGTCCAGTATACTGGAAGATGGAGTTATCTCGCCTGGCATGTGATTTACGGCCGGGGGGATTGGCAGGGCGGCAACGCACCTGAAAAAATTATACCCGGCTGCGGGAGGGGCAGTCGGGTATTGTTTTTAAAGGACTTTTGGCCCTGTCGCCTCTGCGCCCTTAACCGGCGCGGCCGCTTTGAACCAGAGAATCCGAGAGCGTATGCGGGTCATAGCCGTAGGGCTCACTGAACATCCGCGCCATCAGGGAAGCCTTGTATTCCACCTTCTGGTGCAGGAGGCTCTGAATCGCTTCGTACAGGTCGCGTATATCCGCCATGCCGACAACTGTTCCGCTGTCCATGATGGGCAGGTAGCGGTAACCGCTGGACGTCATGATATCAAGGGTTTCGTGGATGCAGTCATCCACGGAGACTGTCCGGGGGCTGGCTGTCATGATCTCGCTGATTTTCGCCTTCTGCGGATCAAGGCCGGCCGACATAACCCGTTTTAAAACATCGCGCACTGTAACGATGCCGACAAGATTTTCACGGCTGTCGATGACGCAGGCAGCTCCCGTATCCAGTTCAGGTAGTATGGAAATAGCCGAGGATACCGGCTCATCCGCCCTTAATACAACAACGGGGCGGCGATTGATGAAACACTTCATAGTGCGCTCAAGAATCTTCTTCATTACAAATGTCCTCCCTTAAAGGTAATTTTATTACTCAATTTTGCTATCTTTTAAAAACAATATATCAAAACAGAGTTTAATTCCACAAAAAAAATATATATACCTTGGAATGCGGCGGATAATTTTTCAAATTGATAATATTCTTTATTATTCAGTATGATATATAATTATTTAAATCTAATGCGTCAGATTGCCTTCCTAAGCTGGCTGCGGCTCTGCTGAAACCGGGCTTCAAAAGCATCCCATGCAAGAGATTGCAGGCAGGCGTTTTCAAGCCTGTTGATGACCTGGAGCCCGGTGGGTGAGGTGACGTTGACCTCTGTGATAAAGCCGCCAATGACGTCTATGCCTGCGAGGACAAGACCGCGCCGGCGCAGTTCCGGACCAATCGCCTCGCATATATCGAAATCGCGCTTTGTAAGAGAGGCGTGAACCGCCTGGCCGCCGACCCGCATGTTAGTGCGTACTTCGTTGTGCGCGGGAATCCGCAGCAGCGCCCCTACCGGCCGCCCCTCAATCAGCACGATTCGCTTGTCGCCCTCACGCACCTCCGGCATGTATTTTTGTATCACCACCGGCTCCTTATAAATTCCGGCATAAAGCTCGATCAGTGCGCCCAGATTGTCACTGTCCGGCGGAACGTGAAAAATCCCCGCACCGCCGTGGCCATAGAGCGGCTTAACGATCAGGTCTTTGTGTTCCGTCCTGAAGTTTTCAATTTCCCGGTAATCAGAAGAAATAAGGGTCGGCGGCATCAGGTGAGGGAAGTGCGTGACCAGAATTTTTTCCGGCGCGTTCCGCACGCCCGCAGGGTCGTTGAAGACACAGGTGCGCGGCTGTATATGCTCCAGCATATGCGTGGCCGTGATATAGGCCAGGTCAAACGGCGGATCCTGCCGCATCAGCACAATATCGAAAGCACCCAGATCAACGATTTCTTCGGCGCCCACCGTATAATGATTTCCTTTTTCGTAGCGTACCTGCAACGGCCGCGCCCGGGTCAGGACCTTATTCCCGGAGAGGGACAGGTGACGGGGCAGGTAATGATAAAGTGTGTGGCCGCGCTTCTGTGCCTCCAGCGCCAGAATAAGGCTCGTATCGGTATCGAAATTGATGGATTCAATAGGGTCCATCTGGAAAGCGACGCGCAGATTCATAAACTAATTATGAGGTTTGGGTGGCATGTTTACAATAG
>JANWLB010000083.1 GCA_025451095.1 Alphaproteobacteria bacterium | reverse complement strand
GCCCGGTTTTTCGGCAGCACAGCTGGATCTGTATGAAGGGCTTTTGGAATTCAGCGATCCCGATCTTTACAACTGGATCACAGGGCAGGAAACCGTGCCCGCCAACGTTGAAAGCCCCGTCATGCAGTTGCTGCAGGCGCACCGCTTTGCCAGCCCCTGATTTTTATTGACATAACTATTAAAGATTGAATATAAGCATAAGCCCGATCCGGTTTAGTTGGAGAGTTTTTCGATGACAAGGCGTAGAGAGCCGAAAGCGATCAATCATGAGCCTGTATCTACGGAACAGGCGGCGGCGTTTCTGCCGCGTTTGACGAACCTTCACAGGCTTGTGTGCGGCGCCCTCGAGGATCTGGGGCGCGATAAATGGGTTTATGCCGGCACAGTGTCGCAGATCATCGATGAGGCCGAGGATTGCCTTGTCGTGCATCGCGGCGGCATGGCGCATTCCGGCCTCGTGTTTGCCGTAAGGGAAAGCACGTTCGATTCCGCCCGGGAGTTGAGTGCCCAGGTCAGCCGCCCCGTTCTGAAACACATTTTTAACCGTACGCAGCGGGCAATCAATATTATTAACCAGCCCCGGGGTTATGAGCCGGCGCTGTATCATCGCCAGTACGGCATATGGTCGGACAACCATAAATTTGTTCCGCTTTTCTGCTAAAAAAGACTTTAAAAAAAGCCTTTTCCTGACAGGCTCCAGGCTGATAAAGCTGTGGCCATGAGCGAGCCTGCGCAAAAATCAGCCGAAGTTTTTATACCCCCGTCCCGGGTCATTTACGGCGCGCCGGAAGGACACGATGCACGTATTCTGGCGGAGAAAGCGCGCGCGCTGACAGGCGAGGACCGGATCGTGCTGCATGTGGCATTGGATGATGCGCGGGCGGTGGCGCTGCAGGGCCTGCTGGGTTTTTTCGCGCCGGATGTGCGCGTGATTTATTTCCCGGCATGGGACTGTCTCCCCTATGACCGTATTTCACCGCATGGGGATATTGTGGCGCAACGCGTGGCGGCTTTGTGCGGGCTGGTAAAATGGCAGAAGGACGCGGCGCGCTATCCGCGCCTTCTTTTGACAACGATTAACGCGGTGGCGCAGCGCGTGACGCCGCAAAGCGCGCTGCAAGACGCACTTTTTGATCTCAAGGCCGGGGCGCTGCTGGATCAGGATAAATTCCGCACATTTTTACAGGGCAACGGTTATCTGCGCGGCGACACGGTGCGCGAGGCGGGCGAATATGCCTTCCGGGGCAGCATCGTCGATATTTTTCCCGCAGGGCATGAGGAGCCGCTGCGGATCGATCTGTTCGGGGATGAAATTGAAAGCATCCGTTCTTTCGATCCATCAAGCCAGCGCAGCGGCGCCAAGCTGCCCGGAGCCGCGCTCTATCCGGCGACCGAGCTTTTTCTGGATCCGGATTCCATGGCGCGGTTTCGCGCCAATTACCGGGCGTTGTTCGGTGTCGTGCAGGCGGACGATCCGCTTTATAACGCGGTTTCGGAAGGGCGCCGCTATAGCGGGATGGAGCATTGGCAGGCGCTCTTTTTTGAGCGGCTGGATACGATTTTTGATTATGCGCCCGGCGCGGCGGTGACGTTCGATCAGCATGCGGTGCAGTCGCATATCGAGCGGGTGCGGCAGGTCCAGGATTTTTATCAGGCCCGCCGCACACTCGAACAGGCGGCAGGCGCCAAGCGCGGCAGGACAAGCAAGGGCACGGATGTCAGCCTGGGGGGCGCCATTTATCATCCGGCGCCCGTGGAAAGCCTTTATCTGACAGATTCTGAATGGAAGAATCTGACGGAAGACGCCTTGCATCTTTCTCCTTTCGGCGGTCCCGGTGAAAGCGCGGATTCCGGTGCGCGGCGCGGACGGGATTTTTCCGATGTGCGGGCGAAACCCGGCGGCGATGTCTTTTCTGCTCTGGCGGAATACGCCGCCGCGCGGCGGAGCGAAGGAAAAAAACTTGTCGTGGCGGCCTACAGCGAAGGATCCCGGGCGCGTCTGCGCGGCCTGATGGAGCATGCGGGTTTCGCCAATCTGAAAGATGTCGGCGATGCCGAAGGACTGAAGAAACTGGAGACATTCCAGACAGGCCTGGCCGTGCTTGGCCTTGAAAACGGCTTTGTGGCTGCGGATCTGGCGGTGGTGACGGAGCAGGATATACTGGGCGATCGCCTGGCCCGCCGCGCCGCCAAGCGCCGTCGCGCTGATAATTTCCTGACCGAGGTATCATCGCTGGCGCCGGGGGATCTGGTCGTGCATGTCGATCACGGCATCGGACGTTTTGAAGGGCTGGAAACACTCAAAGTTATGAAAACGCTCCATGACTGCCTGAAGCTCGAATATGCAGGCGGCGACAGACTTTATGTGCCGGTAGAGAATATCGACATTCTGACGCGCTTTGGGAGCGACGAAGGCATTGTTCAACTGGACAGGCTGGGCGGCGCCGGATGGCAGGCGCGCAAGGCGAAGGTCAAGGAGGATCTGCTTCGTATGGCCGACGGGCTTCTTAAAATTGCTGCTGCGCGCCACGTACAAAAAGGGCAGGGCCTGCAGATCGACAATGAACAGTATCAGGAATTTTCTGCCCGTTTCCCCTGGCAGGAAACCGAAGACCAGCAGCGAAGCATCCAGGACGTACTGGATGATATTGCCAGCGAGCGACCCATGGACCGCCTGGTCTGCGGGGATGTCGGCTTTGGCAAGACGGAAGTGGCGCTGCGAGCCGCTTATGTCGCCGCAATGAGCGGCGCGCAGGTGGCGGTCGCTGTGCCGACGACGCTTCTGGCGCGCCAGCACTACCAGAATTTCACCGCGCGGGTCCAGGGCACGGGCCTGCGGGTGGAGCAGCTCTCGCGCCTGGTGCCTGAAACGACGGCGCGTAAAACACGTGAAGGTCTGGCCGATGGCTCGGTCAGCATCGTCGTCGGCACGCATGCTTTGTTCGCAGGGCAGGTAAAATTCGCGCAGCTGGGCCTTCTGGTCGTCGACGAGGAGCAGCGTTTTGGCGTGAAACAAAAAGAGAGGCTGAAGGAGCTCAAGGCCAATGTTCATGTCCTGACCCTGACCGCCACGCCGATTCCGCGCACATTGCAAATGGCGCTGGCCGGTGTGCGGGACCTCTCCCTGATCGCCACGCCGCCGGTGGACCGTCTGGCGATACGGACTTTTGCCCTGCCTTTCGACCCGGTCATAGTCCGTGAGGCGCTGTTGCGGGAGCATTACCGCGGCGGACAGAGTTTCTATGTTTGCCCGCGCATCGCGGATATCGAAGAAGTCGAGGCTCTGCTGAAAGAGCTGGTGCCCGAAGTCAAGGTGATCATGGCGCACGGCCAGATGGGTCCCGCCGACCTCGAGGACCGGATGAGCGCCTTTTACGACGGGCAGTATGATGTACTGCTGGCCACGAATATCATTGAAAGCGGCCTCGACATACCGCGCGCCAATACAATGATCGTGCACCGCGCCGACCTGTTTGGGCTTGCACAGCTGTATCAGATACGCGGACGTATTGGGCGCTCAAAGGTGCGTGCCTATGCCTATCTGACATGGGAACCGCACAAGATCCTGACGCCAGAGGCGCAAAAGCGCCTCGAAGTGATCGAAACGCTGGATACGCTGGGGGCGGGATTCCAGCTGGCCAGTCACGACATGGATATACGCGGTGCGGGTAATCTCCTGGGTGAAGAGCAGTCCGGTCATATTAAAGAGGTTGGGGTCGAGCTGTATCAGCAGATGCTGGAAGAGGCCGTGGCGGCAACGCGCGAGGGGCTGGACTGGACGGGAGGCGCGCTGGCCGATAAATGGTCGCCCCAGATTAATATTGGCATGTCGATTCTAATTCCCGAACACTATGTCGAGGATCTGAGCGTGCGCATGAGTCTGTATCGCCGTCTTTCGGATCTTGAGACGAAACAGGATATAGAATCCTTCGCGGCCGAGCTGATCGATCGTTTCGGCAAGCTGCCGGAAGAGGTGGAGAATCTGTTGCGGATTATGGAGATACGGCAGCTCTGCCGCCGCGCCGGCGTCGACCGGGTGGAAGCCGGTCCCCGGGGGGCGGTGCTGGGCTTTTATAAGGATACGCCACCCCAGCCGGCGGCGGTCATGAAATGGATTGCCGATAAGGGCCGGGATGTACGCCTGCGCCCGGACCAGAAGCTGGTCCTTGCCCGCACCTGGGAGAAAACAGGGCAAAGAGTGGCGGGAATCAAAGGGCTTATCGAGGAGCTGGCCCGCCTGGCCGGGCCTTAATTTTCCCTAAAAACAAATACTTGCATTACAGAAAATCGAAGGCTAAACTCCGAAAAATCCTGATATGGAAAGATCTGGCGGGAGCCGGGCACAAGATAGGGAGAGTTTAATGCGTTCACGAACCAAGCCTGATGCGGGAACGATTGACGTCAGAAGAGCCAACATTCTTCTGGATGGCGGCGACATGTTTTCGGAGCGCCTGATCTATCGCTATTTCCTGAACCTTATGGAGCACACAAAGATTTCGTCGCCGTTCGCCTATGCGATCTGCGCGGCGGCCGAGGAAGATCTCAAGCTGTCCGAGCAGGGCATAAAATTTCCAGCCAAAAAAGAAAAGGACAAACGGTTTTATGGCGCTGTCGGCGCCAAAGCCAAAGTCGTTCCCGAGGACTGGCAAACCCTGAAAGAGCATTTTCAGGAGCAGCTGGCGCTGGCGGAATCGGAACCCGTCTTCGACGTCGTTCATGAAAATCTTATGAAGCTGGCAGACTATCTAAATCTCGACGAACTGGGAAAGAAGGTTCTGGAGCTTGCGTATGGTTGTGGCAATTCCGGCCAGTACTGGGATTTTATGGAGTCTTCCAGCCGGGGAAGCAACAAGATGGCGCCTGTCGTTTCGCGTATGCTAGGCCGTCCGGACGATGTTCAGAAAATCGCGACGCTGTTAAGCCCATCAGGCCCTCTGGCCACATATGGCCTGATCGATGTTGAATGCGCGTTTGGCAGCTTCCCGATGGTTGATCCCGCTTTGTTCGACAAGCTTGATGAAGGCGGTATGAGCGAAGAGGCCATCGTTGGCCATCTGCTGGGCAAGCCGACGAAATCAGAGCTCAGGATCGATGATTTTGCGCATCTGGGGCCGGATATGGAGCTGGCGATAAATATTCTTAAGAATGCCGTGCAGAGGGGCGAAAAGGGGATCAACATTATGATTGTCGGCCCTCCCGGGGGCGGCAAGACGGAGCTGGCCAAAACGATCGCGGACCATTTGGGTCTCAGGATGTACGCGGTCGGAGAGGAAGACCAGTCGGGAGACGCCGACGATGATGGTTATGTCGATCATGATGAAGACGACATCACCATCAAGATGCCGAAGACGGAAAAAACCAGCGAGAAGAGACTGGGCCATCACCAGCGGGCGCAGGCTTTGCTGAAAGACAACAAAAACGCCATTCTGCTTTTTGATGAAATGGAAGATGTTCTCCGCAAGGGTACGGATTCAGACAAGAAGGCCGACCCTGAAAGCAAGGTCCGGCTTAACCGCATACTGGAAGAAAACGCGGTGCCCACCATATGGATTGCCAATGACGCGGAAAAATTTCACAGGGCCGTGCGGCAGCGTTTTTCCTTCTCTCTCTCCATAGATTATCCGCCGACGATTGTTCGCCGGAAAATGTGGGAGCGTCAGCTGGAGATGCAAGAGCAGGCTTTGCCCGATGCCGTCGTTCTTGATCTGGCGCGTAAATATGATGCTCCTCCCCGCATGATCTATAAGGCTGTGCGCGGTATGAAGCTGACAGGCGGGAGCCGTGATGTTGTCGAGCGTATGCTGGAAGCCGATGCGCGTATTACTGTTGGCAGCGGTCAGGGAATCCTGTCTACCAGTCCCGTGCCGTCGCAATTTGATTTGTCGCTCGTGGAGATGCCGGCTGAATCTCTGGCGATGACGGCAGAACTGATCGAGCGCGGCCGCTGCCATCTCGAGCCTTTTTCGCTTCTGGTCGAGGCGCCCCGCGGGGCGGGGGCGTCCAGTTTCCTGCGCTATATCGGTGAGGGCATGGTGCGGAACGTGCAGGAAGAAGATATGCACCAGCTTTCCACGCCTACGGCGATGAGCTCGCCTGAAGGAAACATACAGAATGCCTTTGCCCGCGCGGCCGACAGCCGGGACTTTCTGATCATTCATGAGCCCGAGATCATAATGACGGACGAGGATCTGGTGCGGGTTTTCTCCCGGGCCGTGCGCGAGCACAAAGGGCCGCTGGCTGTGGTCTCCCGTAAGCCGGAGAAACTTACCGGCGCCGTTAAGGCCCTCTTTTCTCATAATCTGGCCATAGGCCGTCTGAGCCCCGAGCGGGCCCGCAGCGCGTATGAAACCTTTTTCCATGACAAGCCGCCGGCAGGACTGGACGGGATCGAAGGCCTTGTGACGGCCGATTTTGCCGAGGCGGGCCGCCTTGCGCGGCTTTCCGGCGTCGGCGGCCCGGACAGCGCCCGGATCCTGGAGCTGCTGACCCTGCAGAAAGCCGTCCGTCAGGAAAAGACCGGCATCAAATTCAGGTAAAACCTGTCTGCGCGGCGTTTGGTCTTTTCCTCAAAATGTGCCAAACTGGACCCGTATTTCAGACGAGCGGGGCGGAGGAGCCATGAGCCGAGAATATGCCGAGGGCCGTATCAGGGAAGCACTGAAACTTTCCAAGGGCAATCCCACGCGCGCGCGGCAACAGATCATAGCCTGGACCAACGAAGATCCCCGGTTGCTCCAGGCACTGGCCCGGCCGCATCTCACAGGTATCGTCGCTCACGCCGTCAGCCGTGTCATACACCAGCAAAACCGCGAGATCGATGCGCCGGATATTCCCGATGCACCGCAGTCTTTGGATATGGAGCCCAAGACCTTCGGAGAAGAAATTTTCAAAGCCCTGCAGAGCAGCAACACGCCCTCTTTCGGACACGAAGGCGTTGCGCCTCCCGTCAAAAAGAAACAAGCTTCGCAGAGTCATATTGACGCCCTGCGCCAGATGGCTTCAAAAAAAGACAAGAACAGCCGGAAATAGCCGGGAGAGAGCGCCGTGCCGCAAGTCGTTCCCCGTCTTCCTGATCTCACCGACGATCATATCGAAGCGCTGGCCGGAAGCCGCGACAATGTTGTGGCACAGCTGGCCACTGAAATCCGCCGTCTGCGCGATGGTATCAAAGAACATCGTTCCGCCACCGGGCATGAGTTATGCTGGCTTAATGATGTTGCCTTGTGGACGCTGATCGGTGAAGACGCGGCCCCGGCCTATCCTCATGAAACGCTGCCGGTCCGTGAAGAGTTTCTGTCGCAGTGCTGCCGTTATTACGAATCGCGTATTGCGGGCAGCGCCTATGAAGAGCCCCGGCCGCGCACATGCATAAAGAAAGCCTGAAAAGCGCCAGCCGTCAGGCCGCCCAGTTCTGGGACAGCCGTACGGAAGAGTGCCGCGCGTTTCTTGCCCGCTGCGGCTGGGAAGAGGCTGTCAAAAGCGCTGTCGGTTCTGATTCCGCGCAGCGCCGCTATTTTCGCCTTCGTCGCGCCGACGGCGCGACAGCCATACTCATGGAAAGCATCCCCGACGGCAATTCACTCTCGACGCCGGGCCATCGCCAGTCGGATTTCATGCGGATCGGCGCATGGTTGCGGGAGACGGGCCTTAATGTGCCGGGCGTTTATGAATCGGATACAAAGGAAGGATTTTTGCTGATCGAGGATTTTGGCGATATATCGTTCAAGACCGCGCTGGCACAGGGGGAAAATCCCGGCGGCATATACCATCTGGCCGGGGAGGTTCTGGCCCATCTGCGTAAAAGCGCACGCACGGCGGCGGCGCTCAATCTTCCCGACTATTACCAGAGCCATGTGCACAAGGCGCGCCGTCGTGTGATCGACTGGTACATGCCGGTTGTTTTGGGCTGCCGCAATGAGGACGGACTGGCGGAGGAGTATCTATCTGTATGGGAGCGGATAGAAAAAACCCTCCCCGCGTGTCCGCAGGGCTTCCTGCATATTGATTATCACGTCGATAACCTGATGTGGCTGCCGGCGAGAGAAGGGCTGATGCGCTGCGGCATTCTGGATTTTCAGGGGGCCATGACAGGGCCACAGCCTTACGATCTTGCGAATCTGCTCGAGGATGCCCGTATCGATGTGGCCCCCGGCGTTCGTGAAACGACGCTCGATTTCTATTGCCGGGATATGACGGCTGCGGAAAGAGAGAGTTTCAGGCTCTGGTATCGCGTTCTGGCCACGCAGTTTCATTGCCGGGTCATCGGTCAGTTCATACGTCTGGCGCTGCATGACGGGAAAAGCGGATATCTGCAATTTCTGCCGCGTCTGGCCAGATATCTTGAGGCCGGGCTGGCCGACCCGCTGCTGGCGCCTCTGAGGTCGTGGTTTGCACTGCACAGGCTTGATTTCGCGAAGGTGCCGACGGCCGCCGAAGTCAGTCTGGCCGGAGTCCATATAAGGCCGGATGCCGTCTGAATACTTGCTTTGCGGTATCGTTTTCCTTATGCTGCGCCCGAAACGTCAACCGCGAGAGTAAACAGCCATGTCGTCCGTTCTTGCTTCGCGCCTGAAAAGAATCAAGCCCTCCCCCACCATCGCCGTTACGGCCAAGGCGGCGGAGCTCAAAGCTGCCGGGAAGGATGTGATCGGTCTCGGCGCAGGCGAGCCCGATTTCGATACGCCTGATTTCGTCAAGGCGGCGGCCAAGAAAGCGATTGATGAGGGCCAGACCAAATACACGGCCGTCGACGGCACGCCTGTCCTTAAAGACGCGATCTGTGCCAAGTTCAAGCGCGAGAATGGGCTTGAATATAAGCGCGACCAGATTTCAGTGGGCACGGGCGGCAAGCAGGTGCTTTATAACGCCCTGATGGCGTCGCTCAATCCGGGGGATGAAGTGATCATCCTGGCGCCTTACTGGGTTTCCTATCCCGATATGGTTCTTCTGGCGGAGGGCGTGCCGGTCATCGTCGACGGGCCGGAAGAAACAGGATTCAAGGTGAAAGCGGAGGCGTTGGAAAAGGCCATCACGCCGAAAACAAAATGGATTATTCTCAACTCGCCCAGCAACCCGACGGGCGCCGCCTACAGCCGGGATGAAATGAAAGAAATCACAGATGTTCTGATGCGTTATCCGCATGTCTGGCTGATGACCGATGATATCTATGAGCATCTGGTCTATGACGGGTTTGAGTTTGTGACGCCCGTACAGGTAGAGCCGCGTCTTTATGACCGGACGCTGACTGTTAATGGGGCGTCGAAGGCGTATGCCATGACCGGCTGGAGGATCGGCTATGCCGGCGGCCCGAAGGAGCTGATCAAGGCTATGGGCGTTATACAGAGCCAGAGCACATCGAACCCCTGTTCTGTTTCGCAGGCGGCTGTGGCGGTCGCGCTGGCGGGCGATCAGTCTTTTCTTAAAGACTGGCGCAAGGTTTATCAGGAGCGGCGCGATCTGGTGGTCAGCATGCTGAACCAGGCGCCGGGTCTGCACTGCCACCGGCCGGAAGGCGCTTTTTACGTCTATCCCTCATGCAAAGGCGTCATTGGCCGCAAGACGCCGGACGGGAAAATCCTTCGCACTGATGAGGATTTCGTCACTTATCTTCTGGAATCGGAAGGGGTGGCTTGCGTGCAGGGTGAGGCGTTTGGCAAATCGCCCTATTTCCGCATTTCCTACGCGACATCGACAGAGCTTCTGGAAGATGCCTGCCGCCGTATCCAGCGCGCCTGCGCGGCGTTGACGGCAGCCTGACAGGGGCAAGCCCCGTGGCCAGATCAATGATTGAATTTATGCGGAGCGTCCGTGCCGGATCGGCGGGTCGGGGTGTTGCCGGGAAGATTGTCTTGTTCCGGCGTGGGTTCCCTTGTAATCCATGACGCCAGCGTGGTGAAAGCCGAACTGATCGTCAGCGGGCCGTTCGGGAACATCCGGTGCAGAATGCCGCGCTTTTGCTCCTGACAGGCGGGCGATCCGGGTTCGTCACATAGCCCGATATTTCTCATGACGCGGCGGTATTTTGCATCGTCCATCTGGCCCAGATTGTGAACATTCTCCAACAGCTGCCGGGCAAGCGTACGGATATTCTCATCTTCTTCCTGAACATACTGATAGGCACGATTGACGATCTTGCGCACGTTTTCCTCCGTGCCGTCCAGAACATCTTTTGATGGCGTCTCATCCAGTTCTTCCCGTGTGCGCGGGCCCAGGAAGGGTGAAAATTCGATGATATTGCCCTCGCCGAGCGTGCGGTGAATCACCTCCCGCATCTCGCTCATGATGCCGGCCTCGATCTGGGCGACTTCGCGGCCGCGCAGGATGTTTCCGGCGACGCTGTAGCGCGCATATTCATCGCGCAGATCGTTGCTCGCCTTGTTGCCCCGTTGCAGCGCGGTAAACTTGCCCGTGCCCAGTATGACCAGCTTTATGTTGGCATCCTTGGGCTTGTTGGCGAAAACGTCGAAAAGGCAGGGCAGGGGCGTATGGAACGGCGCCTTGTCGGTGCAGGCGATGCCTTCTTCCGTAATGTGGGAGGGGAAGGCGAATGGATTGGCCGTGCTGGCCATGACGGCATCCCAAAGTTTGTGACTGTCGCCGGATACGACGCTTGGTGTTTTGGGGTCGGTGCTGAAGAAATCCTCTTTGCGGCAGGAAAAGATCTTCATGCAATCATGATTCATGTCATAGGTTGAAATATAGGTCGAACGCAGGCAGTTCTTCATCGTTTCCTGGCCGAATGTTTCCTGATAGGCGGCGGCCGGTATGGATGCGTCGTACAGGAAGTCGCGGGCCCATGTTTTCTTGACCAGGTCCATGCCGTAGAGGGCGCTGCGCCGGAATATCTGCGCTGCCCAGCCGTTGGTTTCGCGCAGGAAGACCAGGCCGCCCAGCGCGTCGGCGAGCTCGGCTACGGCCTTGTCGTCAATCTGCGTGCAGATTTCAAGGGCGCGCTGCTTGCCTTTTTTCGTAAGCCACTGCGTCGTGGCCAGGGCACCGAATTCCTCGACCAGCGGCTGAAGGTGCGGCGGCGCCTTGGCGGCCAGCTCTCGCTGCTTGGTTTTGATTTCCTCGATGATCCAGGCTTCGGCTTTCAGGGGATCGGTCTGGTCCTCCAGGTTGCTGAGCAGCGCGGAGGTCATCAGCTTGTAATAGCGGTTGTAGATGAAGGGAAAAAATTGCGGACCATAGGAGCAAAACCGCTCCACCATCTCCTGTGCCGTGTATTTCGGTTTCGTGGGGTCGAGCGGATCGCGGACATTCATGCCGGCGGCCAGGATGCTTCCGGTGGAGGCACCGTCCACGACCTGGAACAACTCGATCGCAGGTGTTTCGGTGAGCTCTTCAAGCCGCGCCAGCACCATCGCCGGGATAATGCCCAGCATGGCGCCACCCGGAATATAAAGAATAAAGATGGTTCGGTTTTTGTCCGTTCCCGAAGCCATGAACTCCTGCCTGTAAGTCTATTTTTTCTAGTTTATATAGCTTTGGAAGGGTGTCCAGCCCTTCATTCGGAAAGGCTAAAGTAAAACCGCATATGTGTCATGACTTTAATATTGTGCGCTGCATAAAGAGACCAGCGCATGTTGTTTTAGACCGTTTTGATGCGAACCGACGGGTTTCAGGCCGCTTCGGTTTTGGCCTTGACCGGCAGGACGACCTTGAGATGCAGGTCGCGCAGTTGCTCCGCTGTTGGCTCGGACGGCGCTCCCATCATCGGGTCTTCATAAGCGCCATTCATAACGAAAGCGTAGACTTCGCGCAAATTCGGCTCATTCGCCAGAATCATGACGATCCGGTCGATGCCGAAGGCGCAGCCGCCGTGCGGCGGGGCGCCGAAGCGGAAGGCGTTCAGCATGCCGCCGAATTTCTTTTCCAGCACCGAGCGGTCATAGCCGGCGATGGCGAAGGCCTTTTCCATTATGTCGGGACGGTGGTTGCGGATGCCGCCGGAGCACAGTTCATAGCCGTTGCAGACGCAGTCATACTGCGTCGCCAGAATCTCAAGCGGGTCTTTCTTGTTCAGCGAATCAAGACCGCCCTGCGGCATGGAGAAGGGATTGTGCGAAAAATCGACCTTGCCGGTTTTCTCATCCTTTTCGTACATCGGAAAATCCACGATCCAGCAGAATTTAAAGACATCTTTCTCGCGGGCATAAGCATGGCCTGCCGGCAGGTCGTCGCAGACTTTGTCACGCGCACGCCCGGCGAATTTTGCGGCTTTGTAGGGCTGATCGCAGATGAAGAATACCGCGTCGCCATTTTCGATGCCGGCCAGTTTGCGCAGTTCCTCCTGCGCGGCGGCGGGCACGAATTTCGCGATCGGGCCTTTGCCTTCCGTTCCTTCAAAAAGGATATAGCCCAGTCCGGGCGCGCCTTCGCCGCGAGCCCAGTCGTTCAGCTTGTCAAAGAAGCTGCGTGGCTGGTCGCTGACTTTTGGCGCGCGGATGGCGCGTACAACGCCGCCTTTGGCAATTATGGTTTTGAAGGCGTTGAAAGTAACATCTTCACGCGCAAAGACGGATGTTACGTCCGTAATGATCAGCGGATTACGCAGATCAGGTTTGTCGGAGCCGTATTTCAGCATGGCGTCGTTCCAGGCCATGTTCGGCTGCCACACGATTTTATGCGGTGTGCCGGTCCAGCCAGAAAATTCACTGAAGACGCCGCCGATCACGTCGGTCATGGTTCTGAAAATATCCTCCTGCTCGATGAAGCTCATCTCCATATCGAGCTGGTAGAATTCGGCCAGGCGGTCGGCGCGGCCGTCTTCGTCGCGGAAGCAGGGTGCGATCTGGAAGTAGCGGTCAAAGCCGGCAACCATCAGCAGCTGTTTGAACATCTGCGGCGCCTGCGGCAGGGCATAGAATTTCCCGGGATGAAGGCGGGACGGCACGAGATAGTCGCGAGCACCTTCCGGGCTGCTTGCCGTCATGATCGGGGTGTTGAACTCCTGAAAGTCTTTTTCCCACATGCGGCGGCGCATGCTGGCAATCACGGCGTTACGCAGGCGGACGCGGCCATGCATGCCTTCGCGGCGCAGGTCGAGATAGCGGTATTTCAGGCGGATATCCTCGCCGGCTTGGTCGGGTTCCGCCACCTGCAGCGGCAGGATGTCGGCCTGGCTCTGCAGTACAGCCTCGTCGATATAGACCTCGATATCGCCGGTGGCCAGTTCGCTATTGGCCGTGCCTTCGCGGCGTTCCTTGACCCGGCCGGTGACGGTAATAACGGATTCCGGGCGCCATTTCTCGGCTTCCTTGATCAGGGGCGACCCCTGGTCGACGACGCACTGGGTCAGACCGGCGGTATCGCGCAGGTCTATAAAAAGAACACCGCCATGGTCGCGTTTGCGGTGGACCCAGCCGGACAGGCGCACGGTTTTCCCGGCATCGGTCTTGCGCAAGGCGCTGCAAGCGTGGGTGCGATAGGCGTGCATGGTAAACAACCCTTCTTTTCTTTTTTGTATCAATCCGTTATAAACCATCAAGGGTTTGCGGCGCCACGAGAAATTTAAGGGGAGTGGCGCTTTTTGGCCCCAGGCGTTAACAATTCAGGCAAGCATGATTATCACAGATCGCAAAAAGCTGGAAGAATTCTGTAACACACTGAAAAAAGGCGACTTTGTCACGGTCGATACGGAATTCCTGCGCGACAAGACATACTATCCGCAACTGTGCCTGATCCAGATGGCGGGCCCGGGCGTGGAAGCGGCGGCCATCGACCCCATGGCGCCGGACATAGATCTGGCGCCCTTATATGATCTTCTGTTCGATTCTCCCCTTATCAAGGTTTTTCACGCGGCGCGGCAGGATCTGGAGACGTTTTACAACCTGACGGGTAAAATACCGCACCCTTTGTTTGATACGCAGGTTGCGGCGATGGTGTGTGGCCATGGCGAACAGGTGGGATATAACAGCCTTGTCCAGACCGTCTGCGGTCGGAAGCTGGACAAGGGCGCGCAGTTCACCGACTGGTCACGCCGACCGCTTTCGGCCCGGCAGATGAATTATGCGCTGGATGACGTCACCTATCTGCGCGACATCTATAATTATCAGAAGACTGAGCTGGAGCGCAGCGGCCGCACCTCGTGGCTGGTAGAGGAAATGGAAATACTGACCAGCCCGTCCACCTACGAGAACGCACCGGATCAGTCCTGGCAGCGGATCAAGATCAGGTCAGACAGATCTTCAGTTCTGGCCGTGCTGCGTGAGATCGCGGCCTGGCGGGAAAAAGAAGCCCAGCGTCGCAACGTGCCGCGCAACCGGGTGATCCGTGATGAAACACTGGCCGATATGGCTGTGCACGCGCCGCATACGGTTGAGGAGCTGGCGGGGATACGCGGCGTCTCGGCCGACATGGCGCGGGGGCGCATGGGCACGGCACTGCTTGAGGCCGTTAAGCGGGGACTGGATACGCCCAAAGACCAGCGGCCGCGCGCCGAAAGACGGGAGGCGCTGTCGCCCGATCTGACGCCGACGCTGGAGATGCTCAAGATGCTTTTGCGTATTTGCTCGGCGGAGAATGCCGTGGCGCCCAAGCTTGTGGCATCCAGCGACGATCTTGAAATTCTGGCTGCCCGCCGTGATGATGTTCTGCCTTTGCTTAAAGGCTGGCGGCGGCAGGTTTTTGGCGCGCGGGCGCTCGACCTTATGGAAGGCCGGATATCGCTTTCGCTCAGGAACGGAAAAATTATCGTCCGGGACGAGCTGCCCGATCCGGTGTCTGCCCCGAAGATGGTTCGTTGACCGTGACTTTCGAGAGATGCGGGGCGATTTCGCTGGCATGCGGGAGAGCCGCCTGCGCGCCGGTTTTGGTGCAGGCCAATGATCCGGCCACAGCCGCCTGGCGCAAAGACTCGCCCAAAGACAGACCTCTATCAAGACCTGCCGACAGGAAGCCGACAAAGGCATCGCCCGCGCCCACTGTGTCCACTGCCTTGATCGGCAGAGGCGAAACGGTGATCAGGCCATCCGGACCGCAACACAGCGCGCCGTCCGGGCCCAGCGTAACTACAGTGGTCAGGCGGAAGCGCGCGTAAAGCGCAGCGGCGAAAGCAACCTTGTCTTCAGTCTCCATGCCCAGGCGTTTTCCCAGCGCGTCGGCTTCATGTTCGTTCAGGACAATAACGTCGAGATTGCGCAAGGCTTCTTCCGAAATCGGGCTGACCGGTGCCAGGTTGAGGACCGTGCGGCAGCCCTTCTGGTGCGCGCGCGCGATCAGGGCCTCGGTCTCCGCCAGAGGCAGTTCGCCCTGTACGAGGACAAGCGCATCCTTGGTCAGGAGCTTGTCAGGGACGCTTTCCTGCCGGGCCTTGAGATTCGCGCCCTGGCTGACGACGATGCGATGTGTGCCATCCGTCTTGTCGACAAAAATGGAGGCAAGACCGGAGGGCGTGTCTATAAACTCGATGCCGGAGACGTCAATGCCGTTGGCTGCAAGATTTTTATACATCTGGCGTCCGTGTCCGCCTTCGCCCAGCGCGCCGAAAAAGCGCACTTCAGCGCCCGCGCGCGCGGCGGCAACAGCCTGGTTGGCGCCTTTGCCGCCGGGAGCCTCGACATGGCTCTCCAGAAAGACGGCAGTATCCCGCGGCGGCAGATCTGCGCGGTCAAAAAAAATGTCGAGGACGTTTGAGCCGAAGACGATGATCATTTCTGGTTTTTCTTTCCTGGTTTTCAGAGCCTTCAGGTCGACATCGGCGTCGGGGCCCGGGGCGGTGGAACCGAAGCGGGCGTAACGCCGGCCTCGGGGAAGTAAACTCTGTGTCTAAATGGAGCATCCATTGTTCCGGTCTCGATGAAATTCATGGCGGCTTCCAGATCGTCGTGATGGCTTATAATCACTTTGGCGCCTTTTTCAAGAAGAACCTTAGCTGCGGCCTCTTTGCCGTTATCGGGGATGTGGCTGGCGCCGACATAGCCGATAGTGTCGATACCGGCGCGCGCGGCCGCTTCTGCGCCGGATTTGCTGTCCTCAACAGCAATGGCCTCATCGGCTGTGATTTCCAGTTTCTCCAGTGAATAGAGGTAAATGGCCGGGTCCGGCTTGTGTCTGGGTTCCGGCAGTGTGTCGTTGGCGCTGAATTTCAGGTTTTCGGGGAAGAAGCGGCTGAGGCCCGTGACGTCAAGGCAGAGATTGACGCGCGAAAACTCGCTGCTGGTGACAACCGCGATCGGCCGGTGCTGATCCACGGCGTTTTCAAGAACACGCTCCATGCCGCCGCAGATTTTGACTTTTTTCAGGCCATCCAGCGTGGCCGGGATTTTGAGCGCGTCAAGTGCCTCGCGGTCGAGAGCGACGCCGTAACGTTGTTCCATCTCGCCGATCATTTTATGAAAGTGCCAGCCGGCGAATTCCTGAACCAGGCGCGGGCGGTCGAGGGCGGGCACGTTCTTCTGCGCTTCCACGGCATCTGCCAGAACATCAATGGCTACGCCCATGGCAATTTTTTCGCTGTCAACCAGCGTGCCATCGCAGTCCAGTAACAAAGCCCTTTTATTCGTCATCTTCCTCTACCTCTTTTGATAGCCGGTCAGTCCCGATTATCGGTTCAAAAGGCTAATTTTACGTAAACAAATCAGGCGCATCGTTCATTTCCAAAGCTCAAGAGTGGCCTCGGTTCCCTTGAAATAGAGGCTCTCCAGCGCGGCCGTAACTTCGCGGCGCAGGCGTTCGGAGGCCGAGAGGCGGGGCCCGAATATCTCCTGAATCCCTAAAAGATGCATGGGATTGCGCGGCTCCACCCTGGCGCGGGCCTGCAGGGTAGCAGCTATCGGGTCCTTGACCGGGATCGGTTGCGATTTTTCATCCGTTCCGGTCAGGAAGCGGAACCAGCCCGCCAGCGCCAGTGCGGCGAAACGGATCGAGCCTTCTGTCTCAAGCTGATATTCCAGGCAGGGGACGATCGCGTTCTTGATTTTTTGCGAGCCATCCTCAGCCAGGCGCAGCACCTGATCGCGAATCGCGGGATTTGAAAAACGCGTGATCAGCGTATCCTTGTAACCATTCAGATCGATACCGGGTACGGGCGGCAGGGTGGGTGTAATGTCATTATCCATGTAACGGCGCACAAAGCCGCTGATCAGCGGATCGGCCATTGCGGCGTCCACGTCACGGTATCCTGCCAGATAGGAAAGATACGAAAGCGCGGAGTGAGAGCCGTTCAGCAGCCGCACTTTCATTTTTTCGTAGGGCTCGACGTCTTTTACAATCTGGACTCCGACACGCTCAAGATGCGGACGGCCCTGGGAAAAATCATCCTCCAGAACCCACTGGCGGAAATCCTCGCACACAACCGGCCATTGATCGTCAATACCGAAATTTTCACGCAGAGTCTGGCGCACGGCGTCCGTGGTAACCGGGGTTATGCGGTCAACCATAGCGTTGGGGAAGCGCACATGGTCATCAATCCAGGCAGCCAGGTCGCGGTCGGCAAGGCGCGCGAAGCTGGTCAGGATACGGTGCGTGACATGACCATTGCCCGGCAGGTTGTCGCAGGACATGACGGTGAAGGGGGGCAGGTTCTGCTTGCGGCGCTGCTGCAGCGCATAGACGGCGTAGCCGATTCCCGTCTGTGGCGAATTCGGGTTTTTCAGGTCGTGCTGAATAGCGGGATGAGATTCATCCAGCTCCTGGTTTTTGTCGTAGCAATAGCCCTTTTCTGTGATCGTCAGGGAAAGGATTTTGATATCGGGATCGCAGAGGCGCTTGAGAACGGCCTGGGGCGATGAGGGCGCATGGTGCAATTCCTTGATCGTGCCGATGATCCGGACTTTGTCTTCGCGGGCGGAGCGTTCCAGAACGCTGTAAAGCCCGTCCTGATCCTGCATCGCCTTTATGTTGCCGGAGTCCTGGGGCAGAAGGCCGATGCCGCAGATCATCCAGTCACCGGGATCCTCGGCCATCAGGTCGTCGAGGTACACGGCTTGGTGCGAGCGGTGAAATCCCCCGATGCTCATATGCGCGATGCCGCATTTCAGGCGCGCGCGGTCGTAAAGCGGCACGGGAATCCGTGGCTCGAGCGCACCCAGCGCATCGGTTTTGACTTTTATCAGCGCCGGTTCTTTCTTAACGGGGATTCCCGATGTCATGGGTTGTTTGCCTTTTTGATGGGGGTTGTTACGGCGCGGGGGATGGTTGCGGCGCGGCCGTGGAGGCGGATGGCGCATCCTTCTTGCCGATAAGATCAAGTGCTTCAGCGATGTTTCCGCTATTCCGGCTTAGATTTCGCAGGGCGCTCTCGAATTCGGTGGAGAAGACATGCGATGAGCTCAGGGTGTAGCCGAAAATGTCCGGTATCACCGACATGATGCCGGCGGTCTTGCCGTGAGTGCGGGCGAGCTGCGGAAGATTACAGCTGATCGCGTTTGTATCGTAAATATCGAAGGCGGGACCCGATTTTTTCAGATACGCGACCCAGGTGGCGGCAGCAAAGCAGATATGTTTCATGTCCAGGCTGCGGGACAGGGCTTCGCGCAAAGGCGCCAGGAATCGCGAATCTATTTTTTTGCTTCCATCGCGGGCCAGTCGGCTCAGCTCGTCCATCATGAAGGGGCTATCCAGACGGCCGATGATGTTTTCCTTGTATTGGTCGAGATCGACATCAGGAACTACGGGCAAGGTACCGGAAACCTCGTTCATCAAGCCGGTCACGTAACAGCGTATGGCAGGATCGTTGATGGCTTCGTGAGCATAGGTATGGCCGGCCATGCGGCCGATCATGCCCAGCGCCAGGTGAGCGCCATTCAGCAAGCGGATTTTCATCAGTTCATAAGGCATTACATCGTCGGCCATAAGTGCGCCTACGCTGCCCAGGTCGGGAAACGGCGTCCCCTGCGGCGGCCTTTCAACAACGAACTGGCGGAATTGTTCCGTATAGATGGGCCAGGCGTCCTCATACCCATAGTCGTTCTGGCAGGCAAGGACGTTGTCATGCTTCGTCTTGGGCACGATACGGTCGACCATGGTGCATGTGAAGGGCACTTTTGTGGCGATCCATTCGTGCAGCTCCGGCGAGATACGCTCGGCATAGGCCAGGACAACGTTACGCAAAAGCGTGCCGTTGCCGGTAATATTGTCGCAGGACATGACGGTGAAGGGCTCGGTGCCGGCTTCCATCCGGCGGTGCAGCGCCTCGACGATGAATCCAACAGTGGATGTAGGCTCATCACATTTTTCAAGGTCGGCACGTATATCGTCGTGATCGAAATCAAGCGTGCCGTCTTTATAATAATATCCAGCCTGCGTCACGGTCAGGGAGACGACTTTTGTATCTGGCGAAGACATTTTACTGAGAACGGCCTGGGGATCTTCCTGAGCCACCAGAACATCCTTGATGCTGCCGACGACGCGGGCGGTATCGCCTGATTTTGTTTGCTCGACGACTGTGTACAGATAATCCTGTTCCTTGAGTGCGTCGCGCACACCGCTGGATTTCAGGCTGACGGCGCAGATGCCCCAGTCCTTGTTTCCGGCATTGAGAAGGTCGTCAATGTAAACAGCGAGGTGGCCGCGGAAAAACGCGCTGGGTCCAATATGGACAATACCGGTTTTAACCTGATCCCGGTCATAGCGGGGCCGGATGACGTTGTCCTGGAGTAGGGCCACGCTCTGGCTGGAAAGACGCGGCATTTCAGCGGGTTTACTCATTTTTAGCACGCACTCTACATTTTCATAACATGAGGTAGGGTATCATATTTTTGATTAACGATTAGTGCAACGATTTAGTATGCTGCGCATGCGAAGAAGAATCCGACTTTTCCTTTTAATTGCCACTACTTAGACAAATGGAAAATATTTGATAATATCCCTGAAAACCTCAACCTTGGGATCCTGGCCATGTCTTCTCGTAAATCTTCCACTGAGTGGTGGCGCGGCGGCGTCATATATCAGATATACCCCCGGAGCTTCATGGATTCGAACAATGACGGGATCGGGGATCTTCCCGGTATCGCACAGAAGCTCGAGCACGTGGCGGCGCTCGGCGCGGATGCGATCTGGATCTCGCCGTTTTTCAAATCGCCGATGAAAGATTTCGGCTATGACGTCTCGGATTACAAGGACGTTGACCCCGTCTTCGGCACGCTGAAAGATTTCAAAACGGTTCTTGATCGCGCCCACACCCTGGGGCTGAAAGTCATTATCGACCAGGTCTGGTCTCATACATCCGATCAGCACGCCTGGTTTGCGGAAAGCCGCCGCAGCAAAGACAATGCCCGGCATGACTGGTATGTATGGGCGGATCCCAAGCCCGATGGCACGGCGCCCAACAACTGGCTTTCCTATTTCGGCGGTCCGGCATGGACGTGGGATTCGCGCCGTTGTCAGTATTACCTTCACCATTTCCTGAAAGAGCAGCCGACGCTGAATCTATGGAATTCTGATGTGCGTGCCGCGATTAAAGACACGGCGGCATTCTGGCTGGATATGGGAGTGGATGGCTTTAGGCTGGATGTCGCGCATGGCTATCTTTATACGCCGGGCATTCCCGACAATCCGGCGCGCAGTCCGAACGACCCGCTGCCCACCGACATGTCAATGAGCAATCCCATGACATGGCAGCGCCGGATCCACAGCATGAACGTACCCGAAAATCTCGACTGGATTGCGGAGTTGCGCGCTTTTGTCAATAAATGGCCGCAACGCTGTTTGCTGGGCGAGGTCGGAGGGGATGACTCGGAGCGCGAGGCGGTTGTTTATACACAAACGGGCAAACGCCTGCATCTGGCCTATTCGTTCGGCCTGGTCGGCTCGGCCATGACGGAAAAGGATATCAGGGGCACAGTTTCCCGGGTGCAGGAGCTGATTGGCGATGGCTGGATGTGCTGGGCGATCAGCAATCATGACTTCAAGCGCGTGGCCAGCCGTCTGAACGGAAGCGCGCCGCGCGCCGACAAGGCGTTGTTCGCCACAATTCTCGGTCTGTGTCTGCGCGGTTCATACTGCCTGTATCAGGGCGAGGAGCTGGGTCTGCCGCAGGCGGAGCTGACCTACGAAGAGCTGCAGGACCCCTATGATAAAGTCCTGTATCCGGAACATACGGGGCGCGATGGCTGCCGTACGCCGATGCCGTGGCAGGCGAATGCGCCCCAGGCGGGCTTTTCCGGCGCCGTCCGTACATGGCTGCCTGTTTCGCCGCTTCACGTGCCGTTGAGCGTGGACGCGCAGATGGCAGACAAGGAGTCGATGTTGAATAAAGTCAGGACGTTTCTGGCGTGGCGCAAAAATACACCGGCCCTGCAGGTTGGCGATTTTGCCTGGATCGATACATCGGGTCCCGTGGTTGGTTTCCGGCGTTTTTGTGAGGGAAAAAGTATCGCCTGTTTTTTCAATCCGTCTGACCGCGAGGAATCTTTTCCGGCTGCCATTGTGAAGACGAAAACGATGAATGACCAGAGCCGTCATGGGATACAGGATGGCGCTTTAGTCCGGCTTGGACCTTTCGGCTATGCTTTTTTTGAGGAAGTCGGGAGCTCCTGATGTACAGACTGGGTATTCTTCGTCACGCTGCCGCTGCCCAGGGATCCGTGAGCGGCGGGGATTTTGAGCGCCCCCTGACAGCCGAAGGGCGCGCCGCCGCTGCGGCGCTGGGCGATCGTCTGCGGGAAAAACGTTTTGTGCCGCAGGTGGTTTTGTGCTCGCCGGCGCGGCGCACGCGCGAAACGCTGGCAGGGCTGAAGCTGGAAACAGCCAGTGTGGATTTCGCTGAAGAAATTTACAACGCTTCCCCCGGCGATCTGTTTAAGCAGATTAAAAACCTGGAGGACTCAGTATTGTCCGCCCTGATCGTCGGGCATAATCCGGGAATCCATTCCCTGGCCCGTTTTCTGGCAGGTGAGGGCGACGACAGGCTGCAGATGCGGCTGCTTAGCTATGCGCCCGGGACTTTCACGTGGCTTGAATCGTCCGAGCCGTGGGTGCGCTGGATTCCGGGCCAGGCGCAGCTTCTGGATGTAATGACAGAAGGGGGTTAGTTTTCCGCGCGGCCGAGAAAAACGCGGCGCATCAGCGCAACGGAAACCGGCTTTTTTTCGGCCAGGGCCAGGGTGTCGGCGGCGCTGACCAGATCGCGTGCGGCGGCGAAGGATCGCTCCATTCGGGGCAGGATATAATTCAGGACGTCATGACTTATTTCCAGCTGACGGTCGGCGAACAGTTTGACAAGGACAGCGGATAAAAGCACATCGTCCGGGGGCTGAATCTCCGCCGCAGAGGCTGCGCGCAGGCGTGAGGCCAAGTCTGGCAGGATAAAGGGTGCGCGTGCGGGCGACATCCGCATGGTCAGAAGAAGCGTGCGCTTTTCTTCCCGCAGGATGTTGTAAAGATGAAACAGAAGAGTCTCTGCCGCGCGGTCGCCGATCCAGGGATCAATATGATCGAGAACCAGGTGCGGCCCCCGGCGGGACAGCTCGTCCCCATCCTGCGCGGCAAAATCGTTCATATCGATAAAGGCGGCGCCGACGCGCTGTTCCCACACGGCGGCAAGATGCGTTTTGCCGCTGGCCGCAGGTCCATGCAGAATCAGGGCGGGTGCAGGCCAGTCCGGCCAGCGGTCGATCCATGCAACAGCATTTTCATTGCTGGGCACAACCAGAAAATCCGCGCGCCCATGCGCGGGCCGATGCCCCAGATCGAGGGGAATCTGCTGCGCGATTCCGGCGGTCATGGGGCGGCCTGCCCGTTCTCCTGGCTGGGCAGGTAATAGGTGCTATCCTTGTAGCAGGATAGGCCGAATTCGCCCAGAACGCCGATGATGGCGGCTACCGGCACGGCCAGCAGCATGCCGATCAGGCCGAACAGCGCGCCGCCCGCCATGACCGCGAAGATGATCCATACAGGATGCAGTCCCACGCTTTTTCCGACCAGCCGGGGCGTGAGAAAATAAGTTTCAAGAAACTGCCCGGCAAGGAAGACTCCGGCGATCTTGAGGAAAAAGACCAGCGAGGGCCCCTGAATGAAAAAGACGATCAGGCTGGTTGCCAGTCCGAAGGCCGGACCCATATAGGGGATGATCGTGAAGAAGCCCGCGCCCAGGCCGATCAGGAAGCCGAAATTAAGCCCGGCCAGCGCCAGTCCGGCGCCATAAAGGAAGGCCAGTATGGCGGCGACACTTAGCTGGCCGCGCACGAAACCTGCCATCTTGCGGTCGATGCGGCGGATAAGATCGCGGATCGTCTCGAGGCTATCGCGCGGCAAAAGCCCGTCGACCCAGCTGACTATCCGGTTCCAGTCCTTGATCATGAAGAAGGCAACGATCGGACTGATTGCCGTCGTGGCGGCGAAACTCATGAGTGCCTGTCCGCCGTCGGTGATGTGCGTCAGGACGCCGCCGCCCATTTTTAGAGCGGGCTCGGTCAGGATTATATTTTTCAGCGCTTCCGTATCGTCGATGCCCAGGCGGTGCTGGATCCAGATACGCCAGGGGGCGATGAGTGTGCGCAGCTTTTCAATGTAGCCGGGGGCCAGTTCGGCGGCTTCCCGCATTTCACGGTGCAGGAAGGGGAGGGCCAGTGATATCAAAATGAGGATAAAAATAAAAAACAGGCCCAATATGAAGAAGGCGCTGACCGCGCGCGGAATCCGCCAGCGCTGCAACAGGCTTGCCGCCGGATTGAGCAGATAGGCGATGCAGGTGCCCACGACAAAGGGCAAAAGCGTATCGTTGAGTAGCCAGAGGACGCCCATGAAAAGGAAGAAGGCTCCCGTCCAGAACAGAAGATGGCGTTTGAAATCGGGTGTGGCGCTAGTCGGCGTCATCAGGGCGTCGCTGTTTTTTGTGAGCCGGAAGAAAATTTATTCAGATACAGATCATAAATCAGAGGCGAAGTGCCCACGACCTGAGTCTGGGTAAAATCAACCTGCGGCGTGGTCAGCGTCATGTCGGCTTGCGAGAGCGCCAGGCGCAGGCGCTGTTCTCCGCCCTGAAACATGAGCTCCACGTAAGCCTCGTTCGGTTTGAGCGAGATCAGGCGGACGCTGTTAATGCCCTGCACCTTCTGCAGCGCGGCTTGCGTTTCCACCCATTGCGGCATGGAAGAGAATTTGATACGGGCGCTCAGGTTGTTGCGCTCTTCGGGATTGACCAGGGTTTTCTGTTTCCAGTTTTTCTGTATCTCCTCACGCACTTCGGCGGCGGCACGATCAAACAAGATATCCTGCGTGTCGCCACTCTGCGTTTTGATGCTCAGCGTGTTCAGGTAGGCGGGGCCGGTTTCCGCAGCCTTGTATACGGTGATGCTGATCGCGTCCGGCGCCTGGTTCGCTTGGGTGCTGCCGGGACCCCATGCGGGCGCAGCCAGCAGGATGAAGGTTTCTCCGGCCTTATAACGCGCGGCCATCGCTCCCAGATGGGCAGGATCATAAGTCAGCGCCTTGTCGTCGGCGATGTCAGAAACGTCCTGTGCGTCGCCGATGGGAACGGCGACGGGAACGAGACCGCGGCTTTTGCCGCTGTCGCGGGACCAGGCCGCCAGCCAGGGATTATTGGCGCCCCACAGCACGGTGCGCGAACCCCACTGGTAAAAAGGAAGGATCAGAACGGGCTTGCTGCTGACGTCGGTGTAGGTAAGTCCCTTGCCGCCTATAAATCTGCGGACGTCGGTGCTTTTAAACCGGAAAGTGAAGGTGCCGATATAGCGCACGGCCGAAAGATGTTCCTCGGTGATTTCAAAATCGTTGATGAAGCCGGAGATGGCTTCCGGCGCCGGTGGCGTAAAAGTTTTCAGCTCGTCTTCGGAGAGCAGGCGCTCGGCCAGTTGCTGGAAGGCGGCCTGCTGCGCCTGGGTAAAGGCCTGTTCCCGCGCGGCGGCGGAATCAGCGGCGGTGACATCCACCTTAACGTCCTGCACTGTGAAGGCGGCTGCGTCGATGTCTGCGGCCCCTGCAGGCGCGGAAAGGCCGCACAGGAAGGTCAGGCCGAGAAGAATCGTGAAAAAGCCTTTACGTAGGGCTGCCGGAATCCTGTAGATTGCGTTCATGCTATGCCTGTTCTCTGATGCTTCCGTGTTATATAACCTGTTGTCACAGGATGCAAAATGAAAGAGAGCGCCTATAAAAAAGCCGGTGTGGACATTGATGCCGGCGAAGATCTGGTGGAACGAATCAAGGCCCCGGTCAAAGCCACTTTCCGCAAGGGGGTGATGACGGATCTGGGCGGTTTTGGCGCCCTTTTTGACCTAAAACAGGCCGGTTACCGCGATCCTGTGCTGGTATCCTCGACTGACGGGGTGGGGACCAAGCTGCGGGTGGCGATTGAGGCCGGTGCTCACGATACGGTCGGTATAGATCTGGTCGCCATGTGCGTGAACGACCTCGTTGTTGCCGGCGCTGAGCCTTTGTTTTTCCTTGATTATTTTGCTTGTGGGCGGCTCGATGTTGATCAGGCGGCCGCTGTCGTGGGCGGCATAGCCGCCGGTTGCCGGGAGGCGGGCTGTGCCTTGGTGGGCGGCGAAACGGCCGAGATGCCGGGCATGTATGCGTCGGGGGATTATGACCTGGCGGGGTTCGCTGTCGGGGCGGTCGAGCGCGAGTCGATCCTGGATGGTGTCCGGGTGGCGGCCGGGGATGTTGTTTTGGGCCTGGTTTCCAGCGGTGTGCACTCGAACGGTTATTCGCTGGTACGCCGTATTGTGGAAACATCTGGCGCCGCCTATGCGGCGGCCGCGCCTTTTGCGCCCGAAGCCAGTCTGGCAGCGGCGCTGCTTCGTCCGACACGGATCTATGTGAAGCCGGTTCTCGAGGCGCTGCGCCTGAAGGATGCAGCCGGGCTCTCTGTCATCCGCGCGCTGGCACATATTACAGGTGGCGGTCTGCTGGAAAATATCCCGCGCGTCATTCCTGCCGGGCTTTGCGTGCGGCTCGATGCGAAATCCTGGCCGCTGCCGCCGGTATTTTCATGGTTGGCGGAGACGGGTCAGCTTTCTGCCACTGAGCTCGCGCGCACTTTCAATTGCGGTATCGGCATGGTGGCTGTCTGTGCGCCCGCGCAGGCCGAAGAGATAATGGAGATTCTGCGCGCCCGGGGCGAGCAGGTTTATACGATCGGCAAAGTCGAGACAGCGCCGTCCGGCGCCGGCGGCCTGGTGCATATCGACCATATGCGTGACGCATGGCGCCGCCCCGGATAAATATCGCCATCCTGATTTCCGGACGGGGCAGCAACATGAAGGCCCTGATCGAAGCCTGCCGTGCGCCGGATTTTCCGGCCCGCATCGCAGTGGTGATTTCCAGCCATCCCGAAGCGCCGGGGCTTGAGATAGCGCGGGCGGCAGGCATTGCCGTTGAATCCGTCGATCAAAAAAAGTTTTCTGATCGTGCAGGGTTTGAGGCGTCGCTTCAGGAATCACTTGCGCGCTATCCGGTCGATTATATCTGCCTGGCGGGATTCATGCGGCTGCTCAGCGCCCGGTTTGTCGATGCCTGGCCGGAGCGGATCATCAATATTCATCCGTCGTTGCTTCCGGCTTATAAGGGGCTGGACACTCATGCGCGCGTGCTGGCCGACGGCGTGCGCGAGACAGGATGCACGGTGCATTTCGTCACGGCAGAGATGGATGGGGGGCCGGTGATTCTGCAGAAGAAAGTTCCGGTTCTGCCCGGCGATACGCCGGAGACGCTGGCGGCCCGGGTTCTGGCGCAGGAGCATATCGCCTATCCCGAAGCCCTGCGTCTAATCATGCGTGGACAACCCGCTGTCTGCGCATGATTGAAATTTTTGTCAAAATGGTATGTATTAGACCTGTGTAAAAAGGAGGAACTCCATGGCGCATAAAGCGGCAAATACAGATGTGGACCCCCAGATTGTGGCAGATGCCCAGGACATGTGGGCGCGTTTTACGGCGCTGGCGAAATGGTCTTCCATAGCTGCCGCCCTCATATTGACCCTGATGGCTTTTTTCATTCTCTGACAGAGTCCGGCCCCCTGTTTTCCAGATAAGGCTAACTCTTTCTCTTTATTCATGATTCTGTAACTTTTTGTCTTCATCATTCAGGGTGCGGGGGTGGGTGTATCTTCTCCGTCGGCTTTTCTGTCACAAGTCATGAAAAAAAAGCTCAACTTTCTGAATAAAAAGGCCCTTTCCAGGATTTTTTTGGCGCTGGCGCTTCTGGCGCTGCTTCTGCCTGCCCGGTCCGTTCCGGGGGCTGCCGGACAGATGCTGGGGCCCTTCCTGATTCTGGGCGATGAACAGACTTCGTATGACCTGGGGCCTCATCTTTACGTAACAAGCGACCCCTCCCGGATCATGAATTTCCAGAGTGTGTATGAAAAGCATATCAACGGGATTCGCGGTGATGCCGTTCAGGGCAGTGTCGTCGATTTGGGCACTCGGCCAGTGGCGCAGTGGATTCTGTTCGCCGTCGAGAATAAGAGCTGGACAGAGAAATGGATTCTCTCGTTCGGCGAGCACATGGACGGACGCCTGGGTGTGCTGCGGCAGGCTTTCCTTTACGATCAGCTTTCTCAGAAAAAATACATCGATAATGTGATGCCCGTGTCTAACCCCTACGTGAAAAAAACCACGCAGGGTGATACGGCCGTCTCGGTTACCATACCGCGCGGCGCGCAGGCGCTGTTTGTCATGTATGCTGTTCCAGAAGCGGGTGTTCCGGCGACTTTGACCCCGCGGCTTGTGGCGGAAAAAACATATTGGGAATCGATCGGATCTATTTATCGCCCGTCGGCACTGATGGATCTGTTTTTCGTCTTCATGGCCGGATTTTTCCTGACAATCATCGTATTGCACCGCTTCTGGCAGGGCGTCCTGTTCGTGGCGTACTATGCCGTGCAGGCCGCGCTTTTGCATTATCAGAACGGAACGCTCTATACCGACTTCTCTTTGGCCAGTCACGTAACAGGCTGGCTATACGGCGCGGCAGCCTTGCTGGCCCTGCTGATCAGCCGGTATTTCGTCGGCGTCAATATTCGTCAGTGGCTTCAGATCCACGCCATGACCGGGTTCTTCATAGGTATCATTTTTGCTTCCGGTCTGGCGTCGCTCGTCATTCCTGAAGGAGCGATAGCGCGGCCGCTGGTCGTGTTCGGTCTGCCACTGATGGCGCTGATGTTCCTGGTGGTCTTCTGTATGGCGCGCGGCTATGAAAAGGCGGCCGGTGCTTATCCGATGGCGTTGGCCTGGCTTGTGGTTGCCGTTGGATCGTGCGTAACATTCGCCAGCGCAACTGGCCTTCTGTCGCCGACTCCGCAAATGGTTGTGGGCTACTGGTACGCTCTCGTGCCTCAGGGCGTTCTGTTTGCTCTGGCGGCGGTGACATTCATTCTGGAGAAAGAAAATGACCGCCGCGCCAGCGCGATCGAAAGCGAGGAGGAAGCGGAGAGCCTTGCGCGCATCCGCCAGAACAAGGAGGGCGCGGAAAACCAGCGCCTGAAGCGCCTGATCGAGCACGAGCGCCAGGTCATGAACGAGCTGCGCGAGCGGGAGATCAAGCAGAACGAGGATATGCGCGCGGCGAAGGAGGAGGCGGATGAAGCCAATCGCGCGAAATCGGCGTTCCTGGCCGTCATCAGTCACGAGATTCGCACGCCCATGACGGGCATCACCGGAATGGTCCGTCTGCTGCAGGAGACAAGCCTGACCAAAGAACAGCGCCAATATGCCCAGACCATCCAGGATTCGGGCGATGCCATGATCTCGCTGCTGAATGACATTCTCGACTTTGAGAAGATCGAGAGCGGGCGGATGGATATCGAGCATGTTGATTTCGATCTGCACCGCGTGATACAAGGCATCGTTACGCTGATGTCGGGCCACGCCGCCGCCAAAGGCATTCAGCTGAAAACGGAAATGACGCCGGACGTACCGCGCTATGTGGCGGGCGACCCCGTGCGACTGCGGCAGGTGCTTTTGAATTTGACCGGCAACGCCATTAAATTCACGTCTGAAGGCAAGGTGACTATTCACCTCAATGCCGAGCAGCCGGCAGATGGCCGCGTAGTCGGAAAACGCCATATCATTCGCTTTAACGTGCAGGACACGGGCATCGGCATATCGCCGGCCGCGCAAAAATCGCTTTTCAGCCCCTTCTCGCAGGCCGATTCCAGTATATCGCGTAAGTTCGGCGGCACTGGCCTGGGTCTGGCGATTTCCCAGCGCCTGATCGAGGCCATGGGGGGCAAGATCCGCATCGACAGTGTCGAAGGGCAGGGCAGCTCATTCTACTTCACGCTGACAATGGAGGAAGGCAGTGCCGATGCCGCCGCCGAGGAACAGGGGGGCAGCCGGATTTCCCTGCATGCAGAGAAATCTCTCAAAGTGCTGATTGTCGAGGATAACGAAATCAACCAAAGGCTTTTGAAAGAATTCGTCGACCGCATGGGACACCAGACAACTCTTGCCGGTTCAGGCGAGGAGGCGCTTGATAAAATGAAAGGCGCGGCCTTTGACGTCGTACTGATGGATATCGTCCTGCCCGGCATGACAGGAATGGGAACAACCAAGGCCATAAGGGCGCTGCCGGATCTGGCCAAGGCGTCAACGCCGGTGATTGCGCTGACCGGCAACGTGCGCGATGAGGATATAAGGCAATGTTACGCCGCCAACATGAACGGCCATCTGCCCAAGCCGGTCGATCCCAAGAAACTTAAGGCCATGATCGACAAAGTGATCAGGGGCCCTCTTGACAACCCGGTTGATCTGGGCGAGCGCCGGGAACAGGAATACCTGCGCACGAACAGGGTCGGTGGCGGGACGGCCAAACGTGAGCCGGCGGCCGGCGTTTCAGCGCTGGGTGGAGAGACGGTTAAACGGGAGCCGGGCGCCGGCATTCCGCCGCAGGAAGAGGCCGCTGCCGTCGTTGCCGCCAAGAAAATTCAAACAAAAGAACAAAAAAAACAGGACGAAAAGAAGAGTGATCTTTTTGCCCTTTATGACCGCCAGAGCCAGCGTGAAGAGAATGCGGAAGTGGCGCTTGTGCGCGAGATCGCCTTGAGCGCGGATGATTTATCCCTGACGGAAGACGATCTGAACGAAGACAGTTTCGAGGCGGCGCTGCGTCTTGAGGAGGACAGCCGGAGTATGGAGCGTGAATCGCTGGGCCGGACGGCCGTGCCGGCAAAAGTTTTTGACGACGTGATGCTGGCCAGTTTGCGCAAAGGGATCGGACAGGCGGAGTTCGAGGATCTGATCAAGGGGCTGTTCGATAAGGCGGATGAGGTTCTTTTGTCGATTCAGGGTGCCGCGAAACGCGGCGAAATATCTCAGGTTGCCGCCCGCGCCCACGAACTTAAAGGCATGGCAGGCAATTTTGGACTGAAGGAACTGAGCGAGATGGCGGCCCGCATAGAGGACAAGATCAAGCAGAGCCGGATCGAAGATCTTCCAGTGCTTATCGCGGCGCTGCCGGACGTGAACGACCGCGCCCAGGGGGCGTTGCGCGAATGGATGAGATCCTGAGAGGACGTCTGGGCTTTTAGCCGGTAATTTCGGTTTCGCTGAAAAAGAACGCTATTTCATTTGCGGCGTTTTCCGGGCTGTCCGATCCATGAACCGAGTTTGCTGTAAAGCTCTCCGCGAATTCCTTGCGGATGGTGCCGGGGGCGGCGTTGGCCGGGTTGGTGGCGCCCATGACTTCGCGATATTTGGTGACCGCGCCGTCGCCTTCCAGGACCTGGACCACGACCGGGCCAGAGGTCATGAATTCCACCAGTTCGCCGTAGAAGGGGCGCTCTTTGTGGACGGCATAGAATTTGCCGGCCGTATCCTTCGTCAGGCGCAGGCGCTTTTGCGCGATGATGCGCAGTCCGCTTTTCTCGATGACGGCATTAATGGCGCCGGTCAGGTTGCGGCGCGTGCCGTCAGGCTTGATGATCGACAGGGTGCGTTCTGTGGCCATGGTTTTTCTCATACTCAAGAGGTTGCTGTTAAATCCGGTTGTTCTGGCCCGGTTTATATCCGGCCTGTCGGCTTTTCGCAACAGCGATTTTAATCACAAATTTAAGCGGGCCGCGGCTGCGCTTTTTGTTCCGGGGCAGGCTGTCTGAACTCTGCCTGGATGTTAGGATCGGAATTGGCGAGGCCGAGCGAGCCGATCCCCCATAGCAGGGCGGTGATAGCCAACCCGGTATCGCCACGCGCCACAGCGGCGTTCATCAAGAGCGGCTTTCCAACAGCATCAATGACGCCGCCGGACATGACGGGATTCTGACGGAGGAAGCGGTAAGGCTTCAGGAGCGTGCGCTTCAGGCCGCCTTCGGACTCTGATTCAACCGGTGGCGCGCCGCCGAGGGTCATAAGAAACCCTGTTGCGAGTGAGGGCAGAGCGCCCGCAACTTGTGAAGCGAAGCCCGGTTGCCCATAGGCGCTGGCGCCCAGAGTGGCGGCGGCGGTCATAATGAAATAACCAGCTGTTTTCAGCAGGGCCGGATTATGTTTGGCAAACCACAGGCAGGCCGTGCTGCCCAGATACAAAAGTCCGGCCGCTGAATCCATACTGGCCGTCAGCCCGTTTTTTGAAAGCAGGACAAGGTTGCCGCTGGCATAGCCGAGCGAGGAAATGCGTGAAGCGTTGCCAAAAAGGAACCGGAGCGCAGGGCTGCTGCGTGCGGCTTCGGCAAACCGTTCTGATAGCGAGGGCTTGTTCATAGCGCACATATATTTACATAAAACTTAAAAAGGGTCAAGAAATAAGGCTCAGGAAAAGTGGTCCTTTTTGAGCTGCCTGTCCCCACTTGAAAAAATATTTTGAAACGGGCCCTTAAGAGGCCAGCGCCTTTTCGATGGCAATGACGGCATCGTTGGCTGCGGCGGCATTGGGTCCGCCGGCCTGCGCCATGTCGGGGCGGCCGCCGCCGCCCTTGCCGCCCAGCACCTCGGCGCCGACCTTCACCAGGTCGACCGCGCTCACCCGCCCCGTCAGATCGTCAGTGACGCCGACGACCAGCGAGGCCTTGCCTTCGCTTGTGGCGATCAGGGCGACGACGCCGGAGCCAATCTTGCTCTTGAGGTCGTCAACCATGGGCTTGAGATCTTTGGCCGGGAATCCATCCAGTACACGGCCCGTAAATTTAACGCCGCCGATAGTTTTGACCTGATCGGTGGACTGCGTTGCGTTTTTACGGCGCAGGTCGCCGATTTCTTTTTCCAGTCTGCGGTTTTCTTTTTCAGTGTCCCCGTCAGGAGCTGCAGGGGCGCCGCCGAGGGATTTCAGTTCATCGCGCAGGCGTTTGTTTTCAGCCGCCAGCTTGTTCTGCGCTTCTTTCGCAGTCTGGTCTTTTTGGGCTTCATACGCGTCAGCGCGTGCGCCCGTGACCGCCTCGACGCGGCGGATACCGGCAGAAAGAGAGCCTTCGGAGATTATTTTCAGGCGACCTATGTCCCCCGTGCGCCTGGCGTGCGTGCCGCCGCAAAGTTCGACGGAAAAGACTTTATTCGCTCCACCGGCTTTTGTCCCCATGGAAACGACGCGTACTTCGTCGTCGTATTTCTCGCCAAACAGCGCCATGGCGCCGGTTTCGCGCGCTTCATCCAGCGGCATGACACGCGTAACGACTTCCGTGTTGGCGCGGATTTCGTCATTAACGATTTTCTCGATCTTCTGAAGTTCATCAGCTGTGATCTGCTTAGGGTGCGAGATGTCAAAGCGTGTACGGTTTTCATCCTGCAAGGATCCTTTCTGCGCGACATGGTCTCCCAGAACGCGGCGCAGGGCTTCGTGCAGTAGATGCGTAGCGGAATGGTTGGCGCGGATAGCAGTGCGGCGGCGGGCATCAACGCGCATCTCGACGGCTTCTTTAGCGCTGATTTTGCCTTTGGTGACTTTACCGACATGAATCCAGAGCTGTCCCAGCGTCTTTTTTGTATCGATGATCTCAACCGTATCGCCGGCGGGCGTAAGCATGATGCCGCTGTCGCCGACTTGTCCGCCGGACTCGCCGTAAAAGGGAGTCTGGTTGGTGATAATACGCACCTCGTCGTCCGCTTTCGCCTGCTCGACCTTTTTATCGTCCTTGATCAAGGCCAGAATCTGGCCTTCGGCGATTTCGCTGCTATAGCCCAGAAATTCGGTAGGGCCGCATTGTTCGAGAATCTCGAACCAGAGCTTTTCGGTCGCAGCGCCCCCGGCGCCGGTCCAGTTTTTGCGCGCCTGTTCGCGCTGCTTTTCCATGCAGGCCTCAAAGACGCCCATGTCAACGCCGATGCCTTTGGCTTTCAAGGCATCCTGCGTCAGGTCAACGGGAAAGCCGAAGGTGTCGTAGAGTTTGAACGCAATATCCCCGGAAAGTTTTTTGCCTTTTGAAAGTTTAGCGCT
>JANWLB010000082.1 GCA_025451095.1 Alphaproteobacteria bacterium | reverse complement strand
TGCGAAATATGCCGACCAGTTCCCGAAACTGCAGATGGTGACCATCGCGGAATTCGGCGGATGGAAAAAGGTGCAGGAAACGCATTTTAACGAGGGGGGTATTTTTGACCAGATCTACAGACCGTAAGCTCACAGGTTCATGACGGGGGCTGTCTTCAAAAAACCCAGCGTCATTCCCGGCTTTGGCATAACGCTGGGTTTCACGCTTTTTTATATGGGCGTGATTGTACTGCTCCCGCTGGCGGGACTCGTTCTCAAGACGCTGGAGCTGAGTTGGCCGGAATTCGTTGCCGTGGTCATGAATCCGCGTGTCGTGGCGGCGTTTCGCATAAGTTTCGGCGTGTCTTTTGTCGCGGCGATCATCAACGCTTTTTTTGGCCTTATCGTCGCATGGGTTCTGGTTCGCTACGCTTTTCCGGGCAGGAAAATCATTGACGCCATGGTGGATCTGCCTTTCGCTCTGCCGACGGCGGTTGCGGGCATTGCCCTGACCGCGATTTACGCCAAGAACGGCTGGATCGGGCCTTATCTGGAAGCGCATGGCATTGAGGTGGCGTTCACGCCTTTGGGAATAGGCGTCGCACTGGTGTTTGTCGGCCTGCCTTTCGTTGTGCGTACGGTAGAGCCAGTCCTGCGCGACCTCGACAAGGAAATGGAAGAGGCCGCCGTGTGTCTGGGGGCCACCCGGGGCCAGACGTTTGCTCATGTCATTCTGCCGCAGGTTCTGCCCGCGCTGATGGCGGGCTTTGCCATGGCGTTCGCGCGGGCGCTGGGCGAATACGGCTCTGTCATTTTTATCGCCGGCAATATGCCGTATAAATCGGAAATCGTGCCCCTGCTGATCGTCATCAAGCTTGAGCAATATGATTACGCAGGGGCAACGGCCATCGCGCTGGTCATGCTGGCGGCGTCTTTTGTCGTGCTCTTCCTGATCAACATGCTCCAGAAATGGAGCCGGCAGCGGCGAGGCTCCCTGTCATGACGGTAAGTCTGACCCTGGAAGCACGGCATGTCGCCCGGCCTTTGTCCGAATCAATGACGGTGCGTGTCGCGCTCGTGCTGACGGCACTGGGCTTTATCGGCCTTATGATCGTTCTGCCGCTGGTGGTTGTATTTGGCGAAGCACTGCGACAGGGGGTTCACGCTTATCTCGCCGCGATCAACGAACCCGATGCGCGGGCAGCGATAAAGCTGACTTTGCTTGCTGCCGCAATCGCCGTGCCGCTGAACGTTGTCTTTGGACTGGCGGCCAGCTGGGCGGTCGCCAAGCATGAATTTGTCGGCAAGAACCTCCTGATCACGCTGATTGATTTGCCCTTCTCCATCTCGCCGGTTATATCGGGACTTATTTATGTGCTGCTGTTCGGCTCCCATGCTTTCCTGGGCCGCTTGCTTGACAGTTACGACATCCAGATCTTGTTTGCGGTGCCGGGAATCGTGCTGGCAACAATCTTTGTTACATTTCCTTTCGTAGCCCGAGAGTTAATTCCCCTGATGCAGGAGCAGGGGATTGATGAGGAGGAGGCGGCGGTCCTTCTGGGCGCCAGCGGCTGGCAGACTTTCCGTTACGTGACGCTGCCTAATATAAAGTGGGCGCTTCTTTATGGCGTTCTGCTGTGCAATGCCCGTGCGATGGGCGAATTCGGCGCAGTTTCCGTCGTCTCCGGCCACATACGCGGTCTGACCAACACGATACCGCTGCATGTCGAAATTCTTTATAACGAATATAATTTTATGGGCGCTTTCGCGGTTGCTTCGCTTCTCACCCTTCTGGCCCTGGTTACGCTGGGCATCAAGGAATGGCTGGAATGGAAGCGCCAGCGTCGCGGCGCGCAGATATAGCAGATACAGGAGAAAGGCCTCTATCCATGGGCATCAGAGTTGAGAACATAAAAAAGACATTCACCAGCGGCAAGGCATTCACGGCGCTGGACGGGGTAAGCCTGAACATCAGGACGGGCGAGCTGATAGCGCTTTTGGGGCCCTCCGGCTCCGGCAAGACGACATTGCTGCGCATTATAGCCGGGCTTGAGTTCGCGGATGAGGGCGAGATTTATTTCGACAGCGAGGAAGCCAGCCATACGCCGGTGCAAAACCGCCGCGTTGGTTTCGTATTCCAGCATTACGCCCTGTTCCGGCACATGACAGTCTTTGACAATATTGCTTTCGGGCTGCGTGTGAAAGACAAGGCGGTTCGCCCCGGCAAAGACAAAATCCACGAAAAAGTCATGCGGCTGGTTGATCTGGTGCACCTGAGCGGTTTTCACGACCGCTACCCGTCGCAGCTTTCGGGCGGCCAGCGCCAGCGCGTTGCCCTGGCACGGGCGCTGGCGGTTGACCCCCGGATGCTGCTGCTGGACGAGCCGTTCGGTGCGCTTGATTCCAAGGTGCGCAAGGAGCTGCGCCGCTGGCTGCGCCGTCTGCATGACGAGCTGCATATTACCACCGTTTTTGTAACACACGACCAGGAGGAGGCGATGGAGCTGGCCGACCGCGTCGTTGTAATGAATGACGGCCGGATTGAGCAGGAGGGCACGCCGGAACGGGTCTATCACAGCCCGGCCAGCGCCTTCGTCTATGACTTCCTGGGCAATTATAACGCGCTTGACGGCTGGCGGCGCGGCAAGGAGTGCCACACTCTGGGCCATGGCGAGAGTCTGCCGGAAGGCGCCGAGCGCGTTCGGCTTTTTGCCCGCCCGCATGACATGGATATCGCACGCAATCCCCAGGATATGCGCGCGATCCGGGCGCGCATCATCCATATCAACCCGGCCGGGCCGCTGGTGTCGGTCGAGATGGAGGACGATCTCGGAAAATTTCTTCAGGCCGCGCTGACGCAGGAAAAATTCACGACGCTCGATTTATGCAAGGGCCAGATCGTCTATCTCCAGCCGCAGGAAACCAAGGTTTTCTGATCCGGGTGCTTTCAGTCTCCGGCATAGCCGGTTCGATCAGGTCAGACGCCGCATCATCACACGGTGCAAAATCGTCATTGAGTCCTGACGGGCTTTTTCCGCCGCGTTTTCACCGGGCCCGGCGGTGGCCCTGGCGTTGAAGTCCAATGTTGTTTTGAGTGTCTGTGACGTCCTGTAAAGGCTTATCCATGCCGTATCGGTGGATGTGCCGGGCGCGGCGCTTACCCCGCCTGTGTCGCTGGCGGCCGAAGCCGTGACGACGGCCTGTGCCGCCATGACATATTGGCTTTTGAAGTCCCGATCTTCCAGCGTCAGGCGCAGGGCATAGGCTTTTTTATGGAGCCGGTCGCGCTCCCCCGGGGTAATCTGCCAGTCGGAAAGTTTTTCCAGCATGTCGCTCAGGCTTTCATGAGCCTGCTTAAGAAAAAGATGTTTTTGATCTTTTTCGTAGAAAGCCGTCTCCACGGCGGCCCGCGCCAGGTCCAGAGCGGCCGCGCGGGCGATCAGGTCGCGCGCGCCCTTGTCATGGTCGGGCACGCCGCGCAGGGCGAGGATGGCTCCTTCCGGGTCCGTCTCCGCGATAGAGGAAATATCGACAGGCTCTTCGCCCAGGCTCAGGCCGACGCTCGCGCTGGCTCTGCAATAAGTGGTGAAGAGATCATTGCCCGGTACGTTGCCGGCGGGGCAGCCGCTTTTTTCAAGCGCGGCCATGAGCAGGGAACGGCTGGTTGTCATCGGATCGCCGCAGGCCAGAGCGGGGCGGGCGGCCAGCAGCGGAGCGGCCAGGACAAACGGAGCAAAAACAGCGGCCCCAATTTTTTTCAGAATCATGAAAGTCTCCCGTTATATTCGTTATAAAGGCTTATAAAGGCAGTCGTAAAAGGCCGGGAACCGAATGTCAAATTTAGACGTAAGCGGCCTGCCGCTTTTTTTGCGAGGACCATTGTTTTCTTGACCGATCAGACTATTATCCTCCGGGCCGCGGACGGCGGCCCGTACGAGGACATTAATTATGAAAAAAAGATTTTTCATCGTTGCCCTTTTAATGCTGCTTTTGCTGGGCGGGTTCATCGGTTTCGATATGTTTCGCAAACATATGATGGCCCAATACTTTGCCGGCATGAAGCCGCCCGCATCACCGGTGGCCGTAATCACGGCGGAGTTGCAGCCTGTTCCCAACACGCTTGAAGGCATCGGCAGCCTGGAAGCCGTGCGGCAAGTCACTGTTTCGCCCGAAGTCGGCGGCCGTATCACTGAAGTTTCTTTTGAAGCCGGCGCCGAAGTTAAAAGCGGAGACTCCCTGATCCGTCTTAACGATGATCCCGAGCAGGGCGATCTGAAGCGCTATCAGGCGCAGGCGAAGCTGGCCGACCTCAATCTCGGTCGCTCGAACAAGCTGGTGGATGTGGCGGCACCCCGCAGCCGCGTCGATGAATTCAGAAGCCAGCTTGAGGAAGCGCGCGGCGGTATTGAGCGCACGCAGGCGCTGATCGCGCAGAAAGCTATAGTTGCGCCGTTCGATGGCGTACTGGGCATTCGCCAGGTCAATCTGGGCCAGTACCTCAATCCCGGCCAGGCAATTGTTACCCTGACTGATCTTTCCGAGCTTTTCGTCAATTTCACCCTGCCCGAGCAGAGCCGCAGCCTGCTGGCCGTGGGCCAGCCGGTGATTGTGACAGCGGACGCCTGGCCGGACCGCAGCTTTGACGCTGTGATCAACGCCATTGAGCCGCAGGTGGGCGAGGAAACGCGCACGATCAAGATTCAGGCGCGTATGCCCAACCCGGATAAGCTGCTTACGCCCGGCATGTTTGCGCGGGCCAAGGTCGTGCTTCCTGAAAGAGAAACCCAGATTATTCTGCCGGCGACGGCTGTCGATTTCACTATTTACGGCGACTCTGTCTATGTCGTGCGTGAGGACGGCAAGGATGATAAAGGCGGGGCGCTGCTCAAGGCCGACCGCGTCTACGTCAAGACAGGCCGCCGCTTTGATTCCCGCGTGGCCATCGCTTCCGGTATCAATCCCGGCGACCGTATTGTGACTTCCGGCCAGATCAAGCTCAATCCCGGCGCACCCGTAACGCTGGCCCCGTCGGATGCTCTTATGGAAGACCAGAAAGCGCCCGCAAACAAGGGCAATGAATAGGAACGGACGACGCGGTCATGGTTTTCACCGACATCTTCATCAAGCGACCGGTTCTCGCGGTTGTCTTTAACATCCTGATCCTGATCGTGGGCCTGCGGGCGATTTTCGACCTGCCCGTACGTCAGTACCCGGAAATCGAGCAGGCCGTCATCACCGTGACCACCGGCTATCCCGGTGCTTCGCCTGACCTGATGCAGGGTTTCGTGACCACCCCGATCGCGCAGGCGATTGCTACGGCGGAAGGGGTTGATTACCTGATCTCGAAATCCGCACAGGGGCGCAGCACGGTCGAAGCGCATTTGCGCCTGAATGCGAATTCGCAGGCGTCGATGGTTGATATTCAGGCAAAAATCAACCAGGTCAAATATCTGATCCCGAACGAAGCGAATGATCCCATTATCCTGAAATCGACCGGTGACATCACTGCCATCATGTATATGGGTTTTGCCAGCAAGGAGCTGGGCACGCCCGCTATCACTGATTACCTGATCCGCGTCGTGCAGCCTTTCCTGGCGACGATCGACGGCGTGGCCTCGGCCGAGGTGATCGGGGGCCAGACGCTGGCCATGCGCCTGTGGCTGGACCCGGCCCGGATGGCCGCCCGCGGCATATCCGCCAGCGATGTTGCCACAGCGATCCGCAGTAACAACTACCAGTCCGCACCCGGCCAGATGAAGGGCACCTATATTGTAACCAATATTGACGCGAACACAGACCTGACCGACGTCGAGGAGTTTCGCGATCTGGTGGTGAAATCGGCGCGCAATGGCGGGGGCATTGTGCGCCTGAAGGATATCGGTACGATCGAGCTGGGGGCGCAGAACTATGATCAGACCGCACTGATGGATGGCGAAAGGGCTGTCTATGTTGGCGTATCGGCCACGCCAACCGGCAACCCCCTTAAGATCGTCAAGGAAATTCGCCGCCTGCTGCCGGATCTGGAGCGCGACATGCCGCCTTCCATGCATGTGGCGATTCCTTTCGACGTCACCATCTTCATCAGCGCTGCCATTCACGAAGTGGCCAAGACGCTGATCGAGGCACTGGCCATCGTCATTGTCGTTATCTTCCTGTTCCTGGGCTCTTTGCGCACTGTCATGATCCCCGTCGTCACAATCCCGCTCTCCCTGATTGGCGCGGCGTTCATGATGCTTTCACTTGGTTTTTCGGTGAATTTGCTGACGCTTTTGGCAATGGTCATGGCCATTGGCCTGGTCGTCGACGATGCCATCGTCGTGGTCGAGAACGTATTCCGGCATATTGAATCCGGCAAGACGCCTGTGCAGGCGGCGCTGGCTGGCGGCCGTGAGATTGTCGGCCCCATCATCGCCATGACAATCACCCTGGCGGCCGTGTACGCGCCGATCGGGTTTATGGGTGGCCTGACCGGTTCGCTGTTCCGCGAGTTCGCCTTTACGCTGGCTTCGGCCGTGATTATTTCGGGAATTGTTGCGCTGACGCTTTCGCCCATGATGTGCTCGCTGTTGCTCAGGCAAGGCATGGACAACACGGCCATGGCGCGCCGGATCAATGCCGTTTTCAGCCGGATCGAATCTTTTTACGGACGGCGGCTGAAAGGTGCGCTGGATTACCGCCCCGTGACGTTTTTCTTCGCGTTCGGCATTATCGTATCTCTGGTGATCCTGTATTCCGGCGCCAGCCGTGAACTGGCACCGCAGGAAGACCAGGGCGTTGTCATCACGGCCAGCAAAGCGCCGCAATACGCCAATGCTGATTACGCCATGCTCTATGCGCGCGAGATCGAGAAGATATTCAAGGACACGCCTGAAGTGGCCTCCACATTCATCCTCGTTGGCATGGACGGGCCCAATAACGGCTTCGGCGGCTTTACCTTGAAGGACTGGAAGGACCGCAAGCGCAGCGCGGCCAAGATTCAGGAAGAGATCCAGGGCAAGGTCGGCACGATCAACGGGGAAATGGTGTTTGCCTTCTCCCTGCCGCCGCTGCCGGGCTCGACCGGCGGCTTGCCCGTGCAGATGGTAATCCGGAGCACGCAGGGCTATGAGACAATTTTCAAAATTATGGAGAAGATTAAGGCTGAAGCACAAAAAAGCGGCCTGTTCATGATCACGGACAGCGACCTCAATTTCAGCAGCCCGGTCGTGATCCTCGACATTGACCGTGCCAAGGCAAACCAGATGGGCGTTACCATGCAGGCGATCGGCGAGACACTGGCGCTGATGATAGGTGAGAACTACGTCAACCGTTTCAACCTCAATGGCCGCTCCTATGATGTAATCCCGCAAGTGTCGCGCGTCGCCCGTCTGAACCCTGAGAAACTGACGCAGTATTATGTGCGCTCTGCCGGCGGGGAAATGGTGCCCTTGTCGACTGTCGTCTCTTCGCGCATGCAGACCCAGCCGGATAAACTGGTGCAGTTCAATCAGCTCAACTCGGCCACCTTCTCGGCGATCCCGATGCCCGGTGTGACGATGGGCACCGCCGTGGCGTTTCTTGAGGGCAAGGCGAAAGAGCTTCTGCCGCAGGGCTTCAGCCACGACTGGCTGAGCGATTCGCGCCAGTATATCCACGAAGGCAACCAGCTCACGGTCACCTTCGTCTTCGCGCTTCTTGTCATTTTTCTTGTCCTTGCGGCGCAGTTCGAGTCTTTCCGCGATCCGCTCGTGATTCTGGTCAGCGTGCCGCTGGCGATTTCCGGCGCCCTGGTGCCGCTGTTCTTTGGCGTGACGACGCTGAACATCTATACACAGATCGGCCTGATCACGCTGATCGGCCTGATCGCCAAGCATGGGATCCTGATGGTGGAGTTTGCCAACCAGATGCAGATCCGGGAAAAGCTGGACCGCCGCCAGGCAATCGAACGCGCGGCGCATGTGCGCCTGCGTCCCATCCTGATGACCACGGCGGCAACCGTGGTGGGTCTTGTTCCGCTGGTTCTGGCTGACGGCGCGGGCGCGGCTGCACGCTTTTCCATCGGCCTTGTCATCGTCTCAGGCATGCTGATCGGCACTTTGTTTACGCTGCTGGTACTGCCCGCCGTTTACACCGTATTGGCCCGCGATCACCGCGCCGCCGAGGATTCAATCCGTAACCGGCAGATCCGCGCTTTTTCCTCCGGCAGCGATGCGGGTACAGGCGGCCACCATTAAAAAGGCAGACGTTTCCAGGGCGCGATCCCGGGCAGAGTCCTCACCCCGCAAAGATTGACATATTGCAAATAAGGGTGTTATACGATTCCTGACGAAACACAATAAACTCATGTAGGGAAAGCTGTCTGTGTCCATTGGCACCGTTACTCTTTTTGCAGCCTCAAAATTGCCACGAGGCGCCACTATCGCGGCTGCTGCTGAGGAGCTGGGCCAAAAACTGGCTATTGCAGGATTCGACATCAATTACGGCGGCGGCACCGGCGGCCTCATGGGAAAAGCCGCGGGCGCCGCGGCAGATGCGGGGGGCAGAATCAACGCTTTTGTGCTGGAGCGTTATGCGGATGAAGAGCAGATTCCCGGCGCTAATATTGTCAGGATTAATACGGAGCAGGAACGTTTCTCGCTCATGTCGACATATCAGAAGCCCGTGGCCATGATTGTGCTGCCAGGCGGCCCGGGCGCGTTGCGTGAAGCCCTGCAGGCTCTTGAGGCTGCCGTCTATGATCAGGGTCCCCCGGTCATTCTCATAAAAGTCGGATCTTTTTTGAATGGCATCAAGGATTTTTTCGAACAGGCCGTGGGCGAAGGCCTGGTTCGGGAAGAGCATAAAGATAAATTGAAACTCCTGACGGTCAAGGAAACGATCGATTTCCTTGAGGTTACACGGCGCGCCAGGATCGCAAGTCCGGCGCCAAATCCGAAGCCTGCCGTTTTATAAAAATGATTTAGTGTTTATTGTTTTCTTTTTTTCCAGACCCCATACCCCAATCCGATAATGCCGCCGCCAACCAGACCCAGGGGCCCGGTGATGAACAGGCCAAGCAGGGGTCCCTGATTGGCCTCGGGAGTGAAAATCATCGGCCCGAAAAATCCTCCGCAGAAGCCGATGGCGCCCCCGATTGCCGCACCGCAGCCGATGAGGGCCCATAATCCTCCGCTGTTCTTGCCGAAATTTTTCCAGACAGACCGGCTCGCCGCGGCGGCCGCAAGCAGGGACGCCAGCCCGGCCAGAATCGAAAGGTTTTCCGGCAGGATCTGGACAAAAATCATCCAGTAGGAAAAGAAATGCACGGCTATGAAAACCAAAGCCGACAGTGTTATGCGGGCGAACATCATCATGAGGTCAGTATAGCTTAGCAGGATCTGTTCCGACAGCGTGTGCCGTCATTTATTCGCTTGCCTTCACGCTCCGACCCGGGAAGGATGGAGGGATGAACGACCATAGCACAATCCATGACACTATTCATTCGCTCCGCAAGGTCATGCACAGCAAGGCGCTGTTGGCCGGTGTGGCTTCGATGCTGACGGTGGCGATCCTGATCGTCATTAAGGCGGTTGCCTATATGAACAGCGGATCGGTCAGCGTGCTGGCCTCTCTGGTCGACTCGGTGGTGGATGCCAGCGTCTCGATCATGACTTTCATGGCTATCCGCTTCTCTCTCAAGCCTGCGGATGCCGAGCATCGCCACGGCCACGGCAAGATCGAGGGGCTGGCGGCGCTTGGTCAGGCCGTTTTTGTGCTTCTCGCCGGGGCATTCCTGCTTGTCGAATCGTTCAGCCAGTTTGGCAGTACCGGGGAAGCGCAGGATCATGCTCTGGTGATTGCCGTCATGCTCGTTTCCGTTATATTGTCCGGTGCTTTGGTTGCCGTTCAGAATCATACGCTTGAGCATGCCTCCTCACTGGCGGTTGAGGCGGACAAGGCTCACTATTCCGCCGATATCTTTATAAATATCGGCGTTATTGTCGTTTTTGCCGCGATTTACATGGGTGCTCCAGCCTGGATCGACCCGGCGTTTGCAATCGGGGTGGTCGCTTATCTGGCTTTTGCCGTCAGGGATATCGCCGGGAAAGGATTCGACATGCTTCTGGACCGGGAATTGCCGGATCAGGAGCGCGCCGCCATCAAGGCAAAGGTCAAGGCGCACCCCGGTGTTCTGGGCATGCACGATCTGCGCGCAATCCGATCCGGTATGCGCGTTTTCATTTCCTTCGATATCGAGGCCGATCCAGCGCTTACTCTGGCTCAGGCGCATGATATCGTGCGTGCGGTCGAACATGATCTGCTGGCGGATTTTCCGCACGCGGAAATCATGATCCACGTCGATCCGGCCGGCGATACGGCGGATACACGCCACAGCACGGTCGGGGCGCCCAAATGACGGTCATCGGCGCGGATATTGGCGGCACGCATGCCCGTTTCGCGGTCTTGGAAAACGGTGCGGCGCGATCCATTGAAAGAACCGAAGTGGCAGCGTCGTCCGGGCTAACAACGGCGCTGGCGGAGTATTACCGCCGGCAGGGGCGCAAACCCGGTGGGCGGCTGGCCCTGGCGGTGGCGGCGCGGCCGGGTGCGGACGGGATCTGGCATTTTCACAACAACAACCCCTGGCGTATCGATCCGGCGGCGCTCCGGCAGGCCGGCTGGGACGTCGAAATTCTGATGAACGATTTCGAGGCGTCGGCTCATGGCGCGCTGACGCTTGACCGGGACCAGCTGGCGGTGCTTCGCGCCGGGTCCGGCACATCCGGCTGTCCGCGCGCGATACTGGGGCCGGGAACGGGTCTGGGGCTCGCCTTTGCGTTGCCGCTGCCCGGCGGGGGCTGGCATGTGCAGCAGACGGTGGGCGGCCACATGGTCGCCGCCGCGCTGACCGAGGAGCAGCACACGATCATGAAACTGGTGCAGCGTTTGCGCGGCGGCGCCGGCGCTGTGGTGTATGAGGATATGGTCAGCGGGCGGGGCCTGCCCGTGCTGTATCGCGCGGTGTGCCAGTATCAGGGGCTGGAGCCGCGTTTTGCCGATGTGGCTGCGTTGTTCGGCGGCGCCGATGATCCGGCTGCGCGCATCACGCTGCGTCTGTTTCATGAGTTTCTGGGGCTGTTCGCGCACAACACGGCGGTGACGGGTCACGCGTTTGGTGGCCTCTATCTGGACGGTGGCGTCATCCAGAATCTCCAGGGCGCGGGGCTTTTCGATGCGGCGGCGTTTGAGGCATTTTTTGCACCGGATGTTGTGCCGCCTGTAAAAGATCTCCTGCAGGCCACGCCAGTCTGGCTGGTCAGGGATGCTTATGTCGCGCTGCGCGGTCTTGCGGCGCTGTCCAACGTTTAGCCGAATTACGGCAAGTTTTCGTGCGCGCCTCTTAAGGGCTTGAAGTAAAAAAGAGTTTCCGGCCATATAGAGCTATGGTCAAAGCCTATCTCACCATCGACGATTCTCCTTCCGCACAGACGGACGAACTGACGGCGGGCCTCAAGGCGCGCGGCGTCCCGGCGCTGTTGTTCTGCCGCGGCGACCGGCTTGAGAAAAATCCCGGGCCGGTGATCCGCGCGATTGAAAAAGGATTTGTGATCGGCAATCACGCCTGGTCGCATACGCGTTTCAGCACTTTGAGTTTTGAAGACGGCGTGGCCGAGATCGAGAAGACCGATCTTCTGATCGACGAGGCCTATCGGGCGTCAGGTGCGGCACGGCCGGGAAAATATTTCCGTTTTCCGCATATGGACCGGGGTTGCGGCGGCTGGGTGGTTGATTACGACGCGGCCGGTCCGCACCGCGGGGATCTGATCAGGCTTTTTACCGAGGGGCTGAATATCGATCTCACGCCGCCGGATGGGGCGCTCAAAGAAAAAAAGCAGAAACTGCTGCAATGGCTTGTTCTGAACGGCTTTGAGGCGCCGCCCTTCCGCGGGGTCCGCCATCCCTGGTATGCGCAGACGGAAATGGCGACGGCGGTGGATGCCATGTTCACTTTTTCCACGGCGGACTGGATGATCACGCCCCGGCATGTCGGGAAATGGCCATATAAGACGCTGGAACATTTGAAGGACAAGATCGACAGCGATGCGGATCTGTGGCGCGGCGACACCGCGCATATTATACTGGCGCACGATCAGGACGGACTGGCCGGAACGGTTCTGACCCTTGTTGATCATATGCGCGCCAAAGACATGATCTTCACTTCGGCAGGAGAGTAAAAGATGAAAGAAACAAAGCCCTACACCATTACTGTCATCGCTGATTACGGGCCGCTGTCCGACATGGCCTTCGCCGAGGTGACGCAGCGCATCTACGATCACATGAGCGGCTTGTTCGTGCGGGTCAAGGAATACGCTGTTCCGTCGTTCGATACGGTTCAGACAGGCTTTATGCTGGGCCAGACGGCGATTCACAGCCGTCTTGGCAGCCGGCATCTGTTCTTCGTCAACACCGCCCCGCGTCATGACAGCGCGAAACCGCGCAGGAATTCGGCGGGCGAGGGGCTGGCCTATATGCGCCTGGACAACGGCGTACGGATTCTGGGTGTGAACAGCGGTCACTCGCTTTCGTTCGTAAAGGACGCGGCGGTTGAAATCCGCACGGTTGATGTGAAGAACGAAGGCTCGCAGTTTCGCTCCCGCGATTTTTATCCGCAGATGATCCGCGAACTGGTGGATGAAAATTATAAGCGCATCACGAAGGTAAAACCAAAAGTGCCTGACTTCCCCCCAAATGCTGTTGGCTTTGTCGATGGCTATGGCAACATCAAATGCACGATTGATCCGGAGCGGCTGGACAAATTCATGGGCAAATTCGTCAGCGTTGAAATCAACGGCGCCCGTCATTTTGTAAAGGTCGGCAAATCCATATTTGACGTGCCGGACGGTTATCTGTGCATGGCGCGGGGCAGTTCGGGCTGGCCGCTTGCCGGCGGCGGCAAGAGAGCTTTTGCCGAAATCATCAGGCGCAGCGGCAGCGCGGCCGCGGATTTCAACCATCCCCGGGGCGGGGCGCCTGTTTCATGGAAAGCGGCCTGAAAACAGGGCCGCAGATCGCGGTCCGGCCCGCGCCCGGCTTGATTTTTTCCCATTAACTCATTACTGATAAGCAGGAGCGCGGGTGTAGCTTAATGGTAAAGCTCCAGCCTTCCAAGCTGGCCACGAGGGTTCGATTCCCTTCACCCGCTCCAATTTTTCCCCCGCACATATTCAGCACCATTCAGACATGATCGAGAAAAGCCTTGTGCAATAAGGCTCTTTCTTATCATCCGCATTCATGATAAAATTTTTTGTTCAAACATGATTTCAAAAATTGGGGGCATTTTGAGGGGCGCTCCGGTTTTTCCGGGGGCATCCAACCATCCAACCATCCAACCATCCAACCATCTGACATGGGGGCATCATGAAACTAAACGATCTAAAATGCAGAGCGGCGAAACCAAAGGAAAAGCCTTATAAACTGGCTGATGGCGGCGGGTTATATCTCGAAGTCATGCCGTCCGGTTCAAAGTGCTGGCGTCTGAAATATCGGATGCATGGAATATAGAAACGGCTTGCTTTGGGTGTATATCCAAATCCAGCCAGCCTTTTATTTCCAATGAAAGACTTTCTCGTGGCTGTTGAATGAGACGGTTAATTTCTTCAATCATTCTCCATCCCTTTTTTCTTTTGGCCTTAGCAGCCCCAGGCAAAGAAGGACATGGATTATCCGGTTAATGTGTATTCGATGAATTCCATTGTCCTTTATTAACCCATGACAAACGTCATTTCTGAGATTTAAGCCACGCGGATCGGTCAAAATCACTCTTAAATAGAAAGATAAATTATCTCCCAGCACGTGTTGAATTGCTTCTTCCCGTAAGAGTTTGTCCAACGTTTTATATTTAAACCCCTCGCTTTGACGGTTTTTTTCTAATACGGCTCCACCAAACATTTCCAATATAGTCCGGACAGCTTCTTCAATCTGTGGAATTAGCAAATGAGCCGAAACAAGATAATCACCCTCAATGTATGCGCTTATACCTTTTTCAATAATGCCTTTTCTTTCATCTTGAAAGCAGGGGGATTTATAAATGAAATTCAGAAGATTTTCTTTGTTCCAGCCAAATTTTTTATCAATTCCCGCAGCAACGTCATCAAAGAAAACCGATCTTAAGCCCATTTCCATTGTTATTTGCTGAATAATATGGCCTTCAGGATCAACGTCAGGGGAATTCACTATAGCGACAACGCGCCCATCGCTATCCATGATTTGCCGTGTAACCAGATAAGAAAAGGGATTTTCCTTGGCCAGTTTATGAACCATTTCCAAAGTTTCTTTTTTGTCAGGGATAAAATGTATGGCCAGCCTTGCAAGAGCGCGTTCAATATCTGCATTTGTAAATGCAGCAACAAACTTCTCTATTTCTTCTTTTGGAATTTGAACTTCTACCGAATGCGGCTTTAATTCTTCGATAACGCTTTCGCCAACATCATGAAGTTTTTTTGCCACCCACTCCGCCTTATCCTTGAACCCATAACGAATATAGATTTCATGAATATGTTGAAGCCAGGAAGATGCCAGCATCCCGGAAACGGTTTCTATAGCCTTTTCGAAAGCATTCCCCCATATAGTGACAATCCTTTCTAAATCCGTTTTACTGTTTTTGCGTTTGTAGTAATTGGCTAACGGTTCGGCTGCTGTTTCATAATTCCAAGGGTCGGCCATTTGGCCGTCTACTATCTTCAACTCAAGAGAAGACAGGCGATTTTCCAGGCCATTGATAATTTGCTTTTCTTCTTCGCCCGTAATCTGGGATTTTTTGTTTTCGATTAAGAGGCGATGTGCTATAGCCCAATAACCGGGCGCATCATCACGGTTGATACGGTTCTGGCAAGCTAGGGTTTCTTGACGGGCTTTAGCCAGCCAGCCTTCATTCTTCAAAGAAATGGCAACATGTATTGCTCTTTCCAGCTTGTGAACGATGTCCTTTTCATGTTCTTGCAGGCGGTCTTCGGATATTTTTAAGAGATTATTGAAATATATTTCTGCGATCTCAAAAGAAGCAGCTTTTCCGGTTACGATTTTTGATAAATCAAATACAAGTCCAGCGTATCGTGCGGCCATGACGGGATGCTGTGAAGATTTGGCCCGTTCTGCCCAATATGCAATCATTTCCGCAGTTACAAGTTTAGCGTCTGGAGCTCGTATAGGCGTACCGTCAGCACTTGTAGCTTCCATCATAGGGCCAAAATAATCTCCATAGCCTTCAATATTGCCGCGATATTCTTCCATAAACTGAAAGGCTATAATTTCTGATAGCCATTCGAAGGGCGGCCGCTCGGTAGAGAATTTTTGCCAAACCTGTCGAATTTCGGTTTCTATATCGTGATAATCCAGAAAGCCTTTCCGGCCTTCGATCCCTTTCAGAATTTCATGCAAATTTGGCTGTTCTGAAGTTTTTTTCGGTTGTTCAATTGCCATCTTGTAATCTACCTTTTGCCAAAAATATCATTAAGCATGACCATAACACGACTTGGTTTTTCAAAGAAAAACAGATAAAGTTTTCAGCGAACGAAGATGAACAAAAACAGCCTTCATTTTCAAAAGTGGGGGCATTATTGGGGGCAGGACGGAACACCCCATAAGCAATTAATCAGTGACAGCAATTGCTTATGGCCTTAACGTGATTCCCTTCACCGCTCCAAAAAAACAAAAAACAGGGAGATTTACATGAGCCGCTATTTGGTGCGTGCCACAGATGGTCAGGCATACCAGTCCTTAAAGACCGCTTTTTCCAGTGCGGGGATTTCTCCCCTGATTGAAGATGAAGGGCTCCTGACCATGGGGGGAGAGATGACGGATGTCCAGGCGCAGGATCTGGCGCAGGCCGGGTTCGAGATTTTTCAGGATGTGCAGTTCACAACGTGCGCGCCGTAGCAGACGGTACATGGATTATCTATGACGGGGATTGCCCCTTTTGCCAGCAGTTTGCCCGCCTTATCAGATTGCGCGAAACGGCCGGGCCGGTGCGCCTGATCAATGCACGTGACGGTGGCCCGGAGGTCGATGCCGCCCATGCGGCCGGGCTCAGTCTGGACAAAGGCATGGTGTTGCATCATCAGGGACAGCTTTATCACGGCGACGAGGCTGTTCAAAAAATCGCCCTGATGTCGACGCGCTCTGGTCTTTTCAACAGTATCGCCGTCTGGACATTCAGCTCACCCCTGCGGGCGCGCGTCTTGTATCCGGTTCTGAAAGCGTGCCGGACTCTGGCGCTCCGCGTGTTGGGACGCGGAGGAATCGAAGGGCCGTCGTAATCCGATTTTTCTGTTGTTGCGAAAGCAAAGAATTCACGAGGGTCTTTTCGAGGAGTCGTCCTGTCTTTTTATGTCAACTAGTAGTGAAATCCCGTTGACACAAATAGGTAATTTTTTTAAACAACAGCAGGACTTAGGAGAAGTTCACGGTTGTCCGGCCGTGTTATTAGCCAGTTAAGGAGAGCATCAGATGTCTAAGGAAAAATTCGAGCGGAACAAGCCGCATTGCAACGTGGGAACGATTGGCCACGTTGACCACGGGAAGACGACGCTGACGGCGGCGCTGACGAAGTATTTTTCGAAGGAGTTCAAGG
>JANWLB010000081.1 GCA_025451095.1 Alphaproteobacteria bacterium | reverse complement strand
CGGGGGCCAATTACGCTTATATATCTCCGTTCGACGGTGGCCAGTGGCGGGACCATCTGGGAACCGGCGGCGGCGGCAAGCGCTATGTCGGAGAGTGGGAGGGAAGCCAGATTTTCCTGTCCGACACACCGCCGGCGCAGACCGGCCAGACCATGAACGGCGATGCGGGCAACGACAGCATATATGGCGGCAACGGAAACGACGTCATTGACGGCGGTGCCGACAATGACACCCTCTACGGCATGACAGGAGTCGATACGGTCAGTGGTGGCGCAGGCAACGACAGGCTGTACGCCGGCAGCAACGATTGGGGGCTGACCCAGACAAACGGGCTGGTCGGGAAGAATTTCCTGAACGAGACGATAACAGGATCGGCCACCCCGTTTACATCGACGCCGGATTATTTCGGCGGCACCAACGGCACTACTTATGCGGTGGGAACATACGCGGCAGGGGTCGGCCACTATGCCAACGGGTCTCTCCAGATGGTGTTCGGCGGCGTGGATGGCCTGACAAAGACAAATATTTCCGGTGCCTGGGTTACAACCTTCGCCGGCGGCTCCGACGGCTTCGATACAGAGCTGACCTTCTTTTACCGGATATCGAATCCCGGAACCTTCGACAGCCCGGACGGAAACTTCGCAATGTATGTTGCTCTCGATGGCGTCAATTATGGACATGGAACAAACACCTATATCACCCAGCAGCTTGGGGACAATGTTCTCAACACGGCTCTTGATACGGGCTGGGTCAGGGTGACGGTGAATTTCGGCGCTCTGGATTCAAGCACCCATACCCTGGCGATTGGCGGATTTCTGGACCAGAAAAGCGACTTAGCCGAGGCTATGACCCTGTATGTTGACGATGTGGTCGTCACCAATAGTGCGCTGAAAGAAGACTCGGGCGCAGCCAACACGCTGGACGGCGGGGCGGGTAATGACACGCTTTACGGCGCGACCGGAACCAATTTGTTGCAGGGCGGGGACGGTGTGGATGTAATCCGCTCGAATTCGACGGTGACGACGTCACTTGACTCCGTCCTTGATGCTAACATGCCGACGCTGACCGGCCTTGTCTATAATGCGACGACCGGCAACTTCTACCAGCACGTCGACACGTCGGCCTCATGGACGACGGCTAATGCGAACGCCGCGGCGGCAACAATGAACGGCGTCGCCGGCCATCTCGCGACGCCCCTGACCGCGTATGAGAACCAGTATCTTGATGCGATCTCCGGCGGCCGTGACGTTTTCCTGGGCGGCGCGGACGACACGCTTTACGGGGCTGGAAATGCGGAGGGTACGTGGCGGTGGGTCGCCGCAGGCGCCCCGGAAAACACTCTGCAGTTCGGAGATAACACGAGCGCGAACCTGTCGTATGAATACGGGTTCTATAACCCCTGGGATGCCGGCGATCCCGACCAGAACAATGCCGACGCGGACGGCCTCGCCATGCACAACACCGACGGCGAATGGTATGATGATCGCAACCAGGTGTCCATCGCCAACCGGTATGTCATCGAATGGGAAGGGGCCGACGTCATGGGCAAGACCAATGCGACCACGCTGCGCGGCGGTGACGGCAGCGACACCCTCTACGGTAACGAGGGCAAGGACGTTTTCTACTACAGCTCGGGCGACCTCGCAACGGGGGGAAGTGTGGACTCGATCTACAACTTCAAGACCGGCGATGGCGACGCTATACAGATTGATGATGTGTTGTTCACGGGTTATTCGGCGACAGATGCCAATGCCATCGCCGGCCCGGACGCGATCGTGAACTATATCAGGTTCGCTGCCTCCGGCGCTAACCTGAACCTCCAGATCGATGCCAATGGCACAACCGGGGGTGCTTCCTGGACGACAATTGCGACCCTCTTTAGCCCGAACACCCACGACTACAACCTTCTGCTCAACAACAACATGCAGGTGCTTTCGGCTATGAGTTTCGTGCAGGTCGTATAGGCGGCCTGGCACCGGGATTTGAAAAATCCCCGGAAACCCCCTATAAATCCCGCATGACTGACAAACACTGGGCCGTGGCGGCCTTTTACCGCTTCACCTCTTTGTCAGATCTGCCCGCCCTGCGGGCGGATGTGGAGATCTTGTGCACGGCGCGGGGGATCTGCGGCACCATGCTGCTGGCGCCGGCCGGGGTGAATGCCACGATCGCCGGCGCACCTGACGATCTGGCGGCGGTGATCGATGCGCTGGATGCGCGTCTGGGCATCCGGCAGGGAGAACTGAAATTTTCAACGGCGGCGGAGAAGCCTTTCCGGCGCCTGAAAGTCCGCCTCAAGAAGGAGATTATTACCCTGCGCGCGCCGGAAGCCGACCCGTCGCGGGCCGTGGGCCGCTATGTCGAGCCGGGCGACTGGAACGCGCTGCTGGCTGATCCGGAAATCGTACTGCTGGATACGCGTAATATCTATGAAACCGAAGCGGGCATATTTAAGGGCGCGGTCGATCCGTGCCTTCGCACCTTCACGGATTTCAAGGATTTCGTGGCGCGTACGCTCGATCCCGCCCGGCACAGGAAAATCGCCATGTACTGCACCGGCGGCATACGCTGCGAAAAGGCTTCCAGCTATATGCTGGCGCAGGGGTTCGCGGAGGTCTATCACCTCAGGGGCGGTATCCTGAAATATCTTGAAACCGTGCCGGAAGGCGAAAGCCTGTGGCAGGGCGAATGTTTCGTGTTCGATGAGCGCGAGGCCCTGGGCCACGGACTCAAGGAACGCGCCTGAATTTTTTAATTTTTATTGTTCAGAATAGAAAATCCGGGGCTGTGGGGCGGCCCCGGATCAGTTGATTGGGTTTGCGTAAGTTATGTCCGCGCGGCTAGTGGGCCGGCGGCGCTTCTCCGGCCGGAGCAGGAGCGGCTTCCGGCGTTGAGGGGGCTGTCGATTCAGGTGCCGCGGCAGCCGGTGCTTCAGCGGGCGGCTCGTCCGTCATTTTCTCGCGGCGCTCTTTCATTTTTTCCTGCCAGGCGGCGCGGCGGGCCTCGATCTCTGTGTTGGAGAGCTTGCCGTCCTTGTCGGTGTCTATCTCGTTGAATTTTTCGATGGAGGGTGCCAGAAACTCATCCTTGCTGATGGCGCCGTCCTTGTCGATGTCCAGTGATTCAAGCTTTGCGCCCTTGTGGTGCATCATACCGCCGGGTTCACCCGCCTGTTTCTCATCGGCGGCCAGAGCGGCGCCCGCGGCGACAAGGGAAAGGGCCGTGGCGGCTATCAGGGTCAGTTTAAAAGACATAGTTTCTTTCTCCATTCACAGATTAAAAGGTCCAGGGCAGTCATACCGGCTTATTTTATACGGCGCGTGTAAGAAGTATACCCCCGGCCGCACAGATCAAGCTCAATGTATTCATACTCACAGGACTTTAAGGCGGATTTAAGGCCGGGGGCAGGAATTTTCGTGGCGTTCAGCCGTATTTACGCCGACCGATTTTGCGGGTCGCGTATGAAAATCCCGCGGTGCCTGTAAACAGGACTTCAGGCGGTCAGGGCGAACAGGGCCTGGGCCGGGTAATTTTCGGCGAAGGCGTTGTCGATGCCGTGCTCGCCGCTTAGGACCCGCAGGAATACCGGGCCGAGCAGCATGTCGATGGCGATCGTGGTATCCAGTCCGGCGCGGAACTCGCCGTTCTTCTTTCCCGCCTCGATGATGGTCTGCAGGGTCTCGACACGCTCCTTCAGGAACTTCTCATAAAGAAGATCGAGTACGGTTTCATCGGCCTGGCTTTCGGCGATGATGCCGGCGATGATCCGGCCATTCTGGCCGCGCAGCTGGCGGATCAGGCCCTCCATCAGGCGGGTGATGGCAACCGAAGCCGTGGCGCTGGCAGGCAGAATGGTGGGCGCGCCCGGCTGTTCCAGAAAAGCATCCATGGCAACAGCGGCCTTGCTGGACCACCAGCGGTAAATGGTCGTTTTGCCGACGCCCGCCTTTTTGGCGATGCCTTCGATGGAAATGGTCTGCAGTGGCGCACGGGTCAGAAGACGGCGTGTCGTCTCCAGAATCGCCCGGCGTGATTTTTCGGAACGCGGCCGGCCGGCGCCCGTCCGCCCATCGTCATGGTCATTGGCGATGTCGTCGGCGGTGTTTTCATAGAAGTCCGGGGCAGCGGTGCTGAGGCGCGACATGTTGATCCTTTCCATTTTAACGAAACGAACCGTTTCTATGATGGAAAGCTCATAAAATCAAGAGGCTGTTCCTGTTTTATAAGACTGATGTACAGGAATCAGCGGATGACGTTGTGCTTTTTCCTAATCCGGGCCAGGCTCTCCATCGCGCTCTCGATTTCAGGTGGATAATCGCGGCGTTCGACGAAGTCACCGCCACCGGTATGGCGGGTCAGAGACATTTCCAGCGCCCGGGCCAGCGTCTCGGCCAGCTGCAGGTCTTCCTGCTCCAGCGCGAGCTCAAGCGCATAAAGAATCCGGTCGCTCAGGCGAATCATTCTTCTGTCTAATTCTGGTCCGGGCGGGGCCATAGGACACTCCTTTGAATTAAAACCTTATACTAAAGCCTTATACTAAAGCTTGGGGGCCTGTTCCGGACTTTGCCTTGTTCCGCAGGCGGTTTCAACGCTTCTTTTCACGCAGGGCGTCAGCCAGCAGGGAGTCGAACGCGGACAGAAAGCGGCCGCGCACGGCGTCGCGCTCCATCAGAATCTCGTGATACGATTCCGGAAGCTCGATCAGCCGGGCCTGCGGCAGAGTTCCGGCCAGGCGCCGCGTGGCATTGTTGTCGACTAAACGCTCATGTCCGGCCAGCGCGAACAGGCAGGGCGTTTTTATTCCGTTAAAGGCATCGGGTTTTTCCAGCGGGCGGCAGGAAAGCACCGCTTCATAGAGCCAGCCGAAAGTGACATTCCCCACCTGCAGCGCGGGATTGTGCAGGCACCAGATTTCCTGCACACGGCTGCGCACCGGGTCGGCGGACATGCGGTCCTTTTCCGTCCGGGTGTCGGCCTGCGGGCGCCAGTCGTGCCCCCCAAAAACATAGTCTTCGCTTTTCAGCCTGTCGAAGAAAGCAGTCAGGGCGAGGCGCAGCGGATAAGCAAGGGCCCTTAAGGCCCGTATGCCCGTCATCGGTGCGGAGAAAGCGGCGGCGGCGAAGGTGCCGGGATGCTCAATAAGATAGCGCAGACCAATATTGCCGCCCATGGAATGGGACAGCATGACCAGCGGAGCTTTCCCGGCGGCCGGCCGGATATGTCCGGCCAGAAACTGATGAAAATCGGCAAGATCGTCGTCGAAGCTTGTGGCATGGCGGCGGTGAGGGTTGTCGAGGTGGCGGTCGGAGAGGCCCTGGCCCTGCCAGTCCATCATGAAAAAACCCAGGTTGCGCTTCAGGAGGTCGTGCGCTGTCTCGAAATATTTTTCCCCGAACTCGCTCAGGCCCTGCAGGCCGATGACAATGGCATCGGGCGCGCCGCCAGGCGGCATGACAAAACCATAGCGCAGGCGGCGGCTTTTGGAATTGGTAAAATTATCCCAGTGCCATCCTTCCGGCGGCAGGAAGCGGGATTCAAGGTCAGGCAGGTTCTGATCGGCAGGCGGCATGGTGTCTCATGTATTGCGCGGCCGGGGCGGAAGTGTTTTTGCCAGATCGGCGACGCTTCGTATAATGTAGCTGCGAATATTGTCTGTTTCCATCAGCAATTCATGCTTGCCGTTGTGAAAATGGGTGTAGCTGACCTGGGGCAGGTGGGCGACGGCATCAAGCGTGCGCTCATTGTTGACCAGCCTGTCGTGCCCGGCGGTGAAAACCATGACCGGCTTTTGTATTTCCCGAAGGTAGGCCGGATCGCGCAGCAGCTCTGCGGCACGGCAGGCGGATTTCAGCCAGCCGAATGTCGGCGATCCTACGCGCAGTTCCGGCTTTTTCTTCTGCCAGTAATCATGCACATGCATGCGCTGGGGATCGCTGGAAAAATCCTCCGGCTTCATTTCGCTGTGCGGGTGGGTGCGCGGCCGCCACGGATGACCGTTGAGAATGAAACGTTCCAGAAGACGGGGAATAGGCGGGATATGGGCGAACAGTCTTTCGCGGCCGCGCACGACCGGATTTTGGAAACCGAGCAGCGGCCCGGTCAGAACGGCGGCACCTGCAAGGTCTGGCGCGTCATGCGTTACCAGAAGGGCGATCGGCCCGCCGGTCGAATGGCCCAGAAGGATAACCGGCCTTCCGTCATCCGGGATAACGGTGCGTATGAATTTCATGATATCGCGGGCATCGTTGTGAAAGCCCAGGGAGTGCTGCTTGAACGCATCCGCCAGGTAACGGCCGGACAGAGCCTGGCCGACGCGGTCCATCACCCAGAATCCGCAGGATTCCTTATTGAAGTCGGATGCCAGCTCAAATGTTTTTTCTGCGAACTCGGACAATCCCTCAATATAGATGACATGGGCCAGAACCGGCCCTTCGGGAAGGAGGCCGCCATAACGCTGCAGGGTGTGGTGCGTGCTTTTCATCGAACCCCACTGCCATCCGGCGGGTTCCTGAAAGCGGGGCATCAGAGACGTTACTCCCATGTTCTTCTTTTTTATGCTTTTGGTTTTTGTATTTTTGCAGCTGTTTGCCGCTCTCCGAAACTATGAAAAAGGCACGGTGCAGGCAAGGCCTTTTCTTGCTGCATCTGCGTTAACCGGGCAAAACGGAAAAGGTTTCTTCAGGCGGCCCACAGGCCGCGTGGCTTGTCTTCCCGGCCGAAATCACCGGTTTTGCCGTGCTGGGCATTCTTATGAAAGTTCGTGCCGAGATCGCTCAGGAAGCGCCGCACGCACCACATCCACTGGGCATAGTTGGCATCGGTTTCCTGCCACATGCCGTGATGGGCGTTTTTGATTGTCACGTGGCGCGCGCCGGGGATGAGGCGGGCGGCTGTCTTGTGAGCTTCATTATCGACCAGACCGTCCTGGCCCGCACTGCCGATCAGGACTTTGGCCCGAATTCCGCGCAGGGCCTCAGGCTGCATGATCTTGTCGGTTGTATTGAAAGTGGAAACGATCCAGCCGAAAGACGGGCGCGCGATCTGCCATTCCGTCTGCCACTGGCGGATCAGGTCGCCCCATTGTTCGCGTATGTTAAGAGGATTGCGCAGGGCGGCGCTGGCGCTGCCGGCGGCGTGGTTGAAGCTGCGCCACAATTTGTCGGCCATCGGGGTCGGCACGTCGCGCAGGCCGAGCGCAGACGCAATGCGGAACGCGCCGCGCAGGACAGGGCGCAGCACAGACGGGAATCCCATATGATAGACGTCAAGCAGCGGCGCGCTCATGATGGCACCGTCGAATGTGTCCTTGTGTTTCTCCAGATAGAGCGTGCCGATATGGCCGGCCATCGAATGGGCGCTCAGGACCAGCGGTGTCTGCCGGTCATGTTTTACGACTGTCGTGACGAAGTCATGCAGGTCTTCGACATGACACGAAAGATCGCCGTGGCCGGGATGATCAGGATGTTTGGGATCGGCGCGGCCGGAGCGTCCCTGACCGTACCAGTCCATCGCCCAGACGTCGTAGCCCATTTTCTGATAGGCCTTGAGGGCTTCGTAATACAGGTCGCGGTATTCGCCATAGCCGAATGTCATGACAATGGCGCCGCGATGCGGTCCGCGCGCGGGCGCAAAGCTGTAACAGATGTCGTGACCCTGCTGTGAGGTGAAGAACTGATCGCCGGTCCAGCCCCTGGGCGGAAGGGTGGCCGCTTGCCATTGCCTTTTAAGTGCCAGACCCGCCATCAGGCCTCCCCCGTATATATTTGTTATGTCCTTATAGTGGCCAGTTTTTCTTAAAAGAACGTAAATTAATTATACATAATGCAAGAATCGTCATGATACAGGCGGAGGATAAAACCGGGCAAAAGTCGCGGGGCCCGGAGCCGGCGTGGTATACTTACCTCAAAATGAAAAGCCCCATTAGTAGGGTCATAAAGTCTGGGGAGATAAAATATGTCTTGGGTTTCCTCGCCTCTCAGGAAGGCTTTCGCGGCGGCGCTGATCGCCGCCAATGTGGTTGCGTTTGCCCAGAATACCGTGCGGGCGCAGGACATCCTTGAAAAGCCCCGGGAAAGTTTTGTTCAGCTCGATCCCTGCTACACCCCCAGCAAAAGCTGCGCGCCGATGAACGCCATACGGGGCACGCTGGCGGCTGCGCACATCCAGTACGCGGAATGGGGCCGGTTTTCCATGACCCATGAAGCCGCCAAAAAAGCGGGCTGGCATGCGACGCCCAACCAGTGGCTGGCCGACAGAAGCGCCGATTTCCTGGAGAGGGATCTGCGGCTCTCGAAGGCGCAGGCGGAAAAGGCATTGAAGCTTCCGGGCTTTCTTGGTGTGGCTGTAACGTTTCCCGGTACTTATGCGGGGGCGGCTACCGGCGCCGTCATTCATGCCG
>JANWLB010000080.1 GCA_025451095.1 Alphaproteobacteria bacterium | reverse complement strand
GCCAGAAACAGCACGGCCACGATGCCCAAGACAGAGGACAGGGCGGCGGCGCGGCTGTTTTGATATCTGAACACGTTCAAACCTGATGTATCGGCGACGGAGCCGACGATGCCATGCGCCGGTCAGCCGATCAATTGAAGGCAGGGGTTTGCGCGGGCTTTATTCACACGAAATGACTGGGAAAATTGGCAGGGGCAGAGGGACTCGAACCCACGACCTATGGTTTTGGAGACCATCGCTCTACCAACTGAGCTATACCCCTAAGGCCTGTGAACGGCTCATATTTATAGCGTTTACAGCTCAAAATCCAGAAGAAAAGGGCGTCATCGCCTAAAGATCAAAAGGCAGGGATTTATAGACCTGGAAAGGGCCGGGCTTCATCTCGGTTTTAACGAATTTGCGGGCGGTGTCGTCGTCGGCAAGAAGAATCCGCTGGAGCACGTCAAAGCCGGGCGAGGGTTTCGAATAGGTGCCGTGGCTCAGGAAATTGAAGGCCCTCAGAAGCCGTGCTTCTTCCCGGCGCAGTACAGCCGGGTTGCCCTTTTTCAGCTCAAGCTCGGCCTCGAAAATGCCCCATTCATAGCCCGTGAAAGTCTGGCCGCGCGCGACATCATGCGCGTATTCGATGCTGGCCTTCTTGTTGCCGGCGGGATGATAGACGTAGCGCCAGCGCTGCGAGACGATCATGATCATCGGCCGCACCTTTATATCGTCGACATTTTTGACGCCATAAACTTTTTTCAGGCGGTTGCGCGCGGGGGCATCAAGGCCTTTGAAGTCCGGCCGGAAACTTTTCAGTTTGCCGACATGCTCCTCGCGGTCGAATCCGCCTTCTTTCTTATCGGCAACGTTATCGCCGATCTTGACGACCAGCTTGTGTTCCTTGACGCGGGGCTCGATGCGTATCTCAACACCGTTGCGATAGCCGTGCAGTTTCTCGTCATCATAGTAAACCCGCACGCGCATCGCGCTGGTGGATTCCGGCGGGCCGAGGAGCTCCATCCCGTCGAGCAGACCGTGGGCGAGCGGCGCTTCGTAGGCCGGGACGTAATGCGCATTGCTCAGGACGAAATTACGGACGCGGTTGAGCTGGGCCGTGCTGCTGGCCCGCAACTTATGTTCGCGCTCGTTGAAGACGGGCGTGGCCCTTTCTGAGCCGGTTTTCTTTGCTTTTGCCATTTTACTCAAAGTCATACGTGAAACCTGTCTATGTTTCCCATAATTATAAAAATTCTGCAATCTTTTTTTATTAACACAATTTCAATCAAACTAAGTCAAAAAGACAGGAAGGGCGCCGTGTGGCGGAAAACACAGGCTTTTCTTGACGGCAGACGCTCATACAGCAATATTCACAAGGGTTTTTGATGTTCGGAGGATATATAGCCATGAAAAAAGCTTTGAAATATGCGGTTTTCGCGACGACTGGCCTGCGGGCCGCGCGCGGCCTTTTTTCACTGGTCCTGATGGGTGGGCTGGCGGCGCTCTGCGCCTCGGGCTTAACCGTCCCGGCGGAAGGGGCGGCAGCCCGGGCGCCGGTGCCCTCTGATCTGCAGGCGATGACTTACGAGGTTTATGCGGGTGGCATCAACGCCGTCACGGCGCAGCTGGATATTCGTGACAACCCCAAGGACAAATACAGCATGGAGCTGGATGCCCAGACCAAGGGATTTCTGGGCAAGCTCGTGCCCTGGAGCGGCACGTTCGAGACCAACGGCAAGCATCTCAAGGATGGCGATTACCGCCCTGCCCTGCATAAATCCACAGCGAAATGGAAGGACGAGGCCGATATCAAGGAGTATGTATACGGCGCCGACGGCTCCTTCGTTCGCCTGCATTCGATCGAGGCCGGCGTTGATGTCACGCCTAAGAAAATCGATGGCGAACTGACTCAGGGCACGATCGACGCGCTGACCGCGACGATGCGCGTCATGAAAACCATATCGAAGAACGGTAAATGCGAGGGCGAGTCCGACGTGTTCGACGGCGACCGCCGCTTCAAGCTTGTTTTTGCACACGAAGCGGAAGATCAGCTTGCTGCTACCGACTATAATGTCTATAGCGGCCCTGCCGCGCGCTGCCGGGTCGAAGTGGTGCCCGTTGCCGGACCCTGGCACAAAAAGCCACGCGGCTGGATGTCGATCCAGGAGCAAGGCCGCGAGAAAGGCAGCCTGCCCACCGTGTGGATGGCGCAACTCAGCGGCACCGGCCCCGCCGTACCCGTGAAGATGCGGATCAAGACCGATTACGGCACCTTGTTCATGCACCTCGTGCACTATGAGGGCGACGGCAAGGTTCTCGGCCTGGCTTCCGCAAAAACCGCCCAGAACTGAAGAATATAGCCGTGCCGGGGCAGCCCGGCGCCCTCCGGCGTTCTTTTCTGTAACCCTGTGAAACACGAAGTGACTTGTGTTCGGCATCGTTTTGGCCAAAATCGGCTTTGGAACTTCCTCCTCTTGAAAAGCCGCAGAGCCCTAAATGAAGAAAACACCGCTTGCCTGCATCATACTCGCCGCCGGCCAGGGCCGCCGGATGAACTCCGCGCAGCCCAAGGCTTTGCACAAACTGGCGGGCCGTCCCCTGATTGGCTGGCTTCTGGAATCGGTTGACGCGCTGCATCCTCTGAAAACGATTGTCGTCGTGGCTCCGGATTGCGGCGGGCTTGCTGAACATCTTGGCGATGTGGAAATTGTCGTGCAGAAAAATCCCCTGGGCACCGGCGACGCGGTAAAAGCCGCGCTGCCCGCACTGGGCGGATTTGAGGGGGACGTTCTCATACTTCTGGCGGACACGCCGCTGGTCTCCTCGGCCACGCTGCGCCGCCTCATCGAAATCCGTCATTGTGACGCGAAAACCGGCCTTTCGGTTCTGGGCGCTGAATTTGAAAACCCGGCCGGCTATGGTCGTCTGGTGCTTGGCCCCGGCGACGGGCTGGAGCGCATCGTTGAAGACAAGGACGCCACCGCAGCCGAGCACAAGATAAAAACCTGCAATGCAGGCGTATTCTGTGTTGACGGCTCGCGGCTGGCGGGCTGGGTGAACCGCATCGGGAACAAAAACGCACAGAAGGAGTATTACATCACGGACCTGGTCACGCTTGCCGCCGCCGAAGGCGTTCGCGCGCATGCCTATATCACGGCGGATGCCGGCGAGGTGCGCGGCGTTAACAGCCGCGGCGAGCTGGCGATGCTGGAGCTGGAGCTGCAAAACAATCTGCGCCGCGCTGCCATGGCGGAGGGCGCGACGCTGACCGATCCTGATACCGTCCATTTTTCATGGGACACGAAGCTGGGCCGCGACGTTGTCGTAGAGCCGGGCGTGTTTTTCGGACCCGGCGTCACCGTGGCGGACAACGTGCATATCAAGGCCTATTCATATATCGAAGGCACGGAAATCGGGGCGGGTGCCCTCATCGGCCCCTTTGCCCGTCTGCGCCCGGGAACAGCGATCGGCGATGAGGCGCGGATCGGGAATTTCGTCGAAGTGAAAAATGCTATAATCGGCCCCGGCGCCAAGGCCAACCATCTCTCTTACATCGGCGACGCCGAGATCGGCGCGGACGTCAATTTCTCTTGCGGCGCGATCACGGCCAATTATGACGGCGTGAATAAAAACCGGACGATCGTTGGCGCCGGGGCCATGATCGGCTGTAACGTCAATCTGGTGGCGCCGGTGGAGATTGGCGGCGGCGCCTATGTCGCTGCGGGCAGCACGATCACCAAGAACGTTCCTGCCGACGCGCTGGCGGTTGCCCGGGAAAAACCCTTTATCAAAGAAGGCTGGGCGGCGCAGAAACTCAAAGGCAAAAAAACAGGCGGCCAAAAAGCGGCCGGAAAGAAATCATGAAAAACCCGGCGGCTTTCCTTGTGGCGCTGACGCTGGCCGGCTGTACCAGCCTCGATGGCTATTATAACGACTGCCAGGCGTATAAAAGCTTTGCGGATCAGGTTCTGTGCGTGCGGCAGGCGGTTCAGGCCGACGGCACCATGCGCGATGACACTCTGGTGCAGGAATATCTGATGACCGGCGAGAATCTGGTCGTCAAGGTCAGGGCGGGGGCGCTCAGCGAAGATGACGCGCGTCTGGCTTTCTTAAGAAAACTGAATGAGGTTGAGGAACGGCGGACAGACCGGCTGGCGAAGGAAGCAGAAATATCACGCACACACAAGCCGCTCTGGGGGCCGTTCACCAGCTGCCATCGCAACGGTAGCGCTGTCAACTGCGTCACGCATTGATCTGATCCCGGCCGGGCCGGGAACAAGCGAACAGGGATTAAGGGAAAAGGGGAAAATTCATGTGCGGCATCATTGGTATTCTGGGGGAAAAAAGCGTAGCGCCTCTGCTGGTCGAGGGGCTGAAGCGCCTTGAGTATCGCGGCTATGACAGCGCAGGCATCGCCACGCTGGCCAACGGCCATATCCAGCGCTGCCGCGCGGAAGGAAAGCTGATAAATCTGGAAAAGAAGCTCAGGTCAGCGCCGCTCGAAGGCACGACCGGCATCGGCCACACGCGCTGGGCCACGCACGGCCGCCCGACCGAAAACAACGCGCATCCGCATGCCACCGACCGCGTTGCCGTCGTTCATAACGGCATCATCGAAAACTATGCTTCATTAAAAGAAGAGCTCGAAGGCCTGCAATGCCGTTTTGAAACCGAAACCGACACGGAAGTGATCGCTCATCTGGTCACGCATTGTCTGAGGCAGGGAATGGGTCCGCAGGAAGCCGCGCACGCGGCGCTGAACCGGCTTGAGGGCGCCTTTTCCGTTGCGCTGGTTTTCGCAGGCGAACACGACCTTCTGATCGGGGCGCGGCAGGGCACACCGCTTGCTGTCGGCTACGGCGACGGTGAAATGTATGTGGCTTCAGATTCCTACGCGCTGGCGCCGCTGACCAGCCGGATCAGCTTTTTGGAAGACGGCGACCGCGTCACGGTGCGCCGCGCGGGCGTTACTGTCTATGGACGCGATGGCTCGGAGCAAAAGCGCCCCGTACGTATTACGGCGCAGTCGGGCGCCACTACGGGTAAGGGCGAATACCGGCACTTCATGCTGAAAGAAATTCATGAACAGCCAGCCGTGATCGGCGATACGCTCAACAGCCTGATCAACCCGGCTACCGGCGCCGTCAGCGTGTCGCCCGAGGCGCTGGCCGCGCTGGAAAAGGCGCCGCGCCTGACGCTGGTGGCCTGTGGTACGGCTTTTTACGCCTGCATGGTCGCAAAATACTGGTTTGAAACACTCGCGCGCATGCCGTGTGAAATCGACATTGCCTCCGAGTTCCGCTATCGCGAAGCGCCCATGCCCGCGGGCGGCGTGGCGCTGTTCGTCTCACAGAGCGGAGAGACGCTTGATACGCTCGAGGCCCTGAGGTATTGCAAAAAAAATGGCCAGAAAGTCATGTCCATCGTCAATACGATTGAAAGCACGATCGAGCGCGAATCGGACATCGTGCTGCACACGCTGGCCGGGCCTGAGATCGGCGTTGCCTCAACCAAGGCCTTCACGACGCAGCTTGTAACGCTGCTCTGCCTCGCGCTGGCCCTGGCGGCGCGCCGGGGCGGGGCCGCCGAACGGCCCGGGCAGAATATCGTCGATTCCCTGCGACATCTTCCGGCACAGCTTTCCGGCCTGCTGAAAGAGATCGAGCCGCAGATCCAGGACATCGCCCGCGATATTTTTGAATCGGTGCATATGCTGTATATCGGGCGCGGGCTTTTATATCCGGTCGCGCTGGAAGGGGCGCTCAAGCTCAAGGAAATCTCCTATATTCACGCCGAAGGTTATGCGGCGGGCGAACTCAAGCACGGCCCGATCGCGCTGATCGACGAACACATGCCTCTGGTCGTTCTGGCGCCCGAAAACGACCCGCTGTTTGAGAAGACCGCCTCCAATCTGCAGGAAAACGTGGCGCGCGGCGCGCGCGTACTGCTGATTACCGACAAAAAGGGCGAGGCGCGGCTCAAGGGTTTTGCGCGCTGGATTGTACGAATGAATGACGTTCATCCGGCGCTGGCGCCGCTTATTTACACGATTCCGGTGCAGCTGCTCGCCTATTACGTGGCGGTGACCAAGGGCACCGATGTTGACCAGCCGCGCAATCTGGCCAAGGCTGTGACGGTGGAGTAGCGGGGAACGGGGGG
>JANWLB010000079.1 GCA_025451095.1 Alphaproteobacteria bacterium | reverse complement strand
CGCCCAGCACAAGCCTCTTCTCTCGCGCATCCTGAAGCCGGGCGATAGCTATATTGTCCCGGATGAGCCCGGACTGAAAATGGATATGGGTAATGCGGGGGCGCTCGAATTTATCGTCGATGGCCAGCCTGTGCCCAAGCTGGGTGCGGTCGGGGATGTCAAACGTGCTGTGCCGCTCGAGGCCGATCTTCTTAAAATGACGGCATCGCCCGTCGCTCCTGCGGCGGGCACGCCTGCGGTGCAGGTTCCTGCGGGAACACGCTGATTTATTCGTGAGTTCTCAGGCGAGAGAAGGTGCCGGTTTCGGGGATGCCGGCCTGACCGGAACGCCGGCAAGACCGAACGCATAATCTTTTTTACGGGCAGCCTCGATGCAGAGCTGGTGGATCTGCGGGGGGCGAAGCCGGTCAAATCCTGCCATGACTTTATCGAGCGGTCCATGACAGCGTATGAAAAAAGTTTTGAGGGCGATACGCCGGCGGGCGGTTTCGCGCAGTTCCATCTCGCAGGAAAATTCATCGTTTCTGAGGTCGCCAATTGAAGGATCGAGAATGGCTTCATCACTCAGTCCGGCCTTGTTCATTTGAAGGCGAAATGCTTCGCTGAAAATCTGCTCCGCGCCGGCAAAGGGGGCGGCGTGGATTTTTCTTTTATGACATACGGCATGGCCTTCATAGGGCCCTAAATCCGGCCGGGCATGGGAATCCCAGAGGATCAGTGCTTCCCTGATGGCGTTCTTGGAGGGGTTGCGGCATATGGGCGCACGGGCCAGATCGCTCAGCATGGCCTGAACGTAGATTTTGAGTTGGTCGAATTCGTCCGCTTTCAGAATGGGCATGGCGCTCCTTGCGTTATGGAAGGAGCTATAACAGGAGCCGGAAATCACAGGCAAGGGGTAAAGTGGGTTCGTCGGGCTTTCTCAAAGAAAATGATTGAAAAACACGGCCGGACCGTTCATTTAAAGACATCATGTGCCGTTTTTTAGACAGCTCCGCCGCTTTTTCCCGGGATTAGGTTTCCTGTGTCGCTCCAACGCAAGCTGGCGCCGGTCAAGGCGCGTCATGAAGAACTGGCAGCCCTGATGTCGGCGGGCAATCTGGGGGGGGAGAAGTTTGTCCAGCTTTCCCGCGAATATGCAGAGCTGAGTCCTGTGATCGAGGTCCTGAATTCCTACGAGATGGCCCTGAAAGAGCTCGGGGATCTTGAGGTCATGAAGGACGACCCCGAAATGGGTGAGATGGCGCGGGATGAATATTATGCGCTCAAGGACAAGGTGCCGGAGCTGGAGCAGAAGCTCAAGCTGGCCCTGATCCCGAAGGATAGCGCCGATGAGCGGAACGCGATTCTTGAGATTCGCGCCGGGACGGGCGGGCAGGAGGCCGCGCTGTTCGCGGCCGATCTGTTCGGCATGTATCGCGGCTATGCCGCGCGGCAGGGCTGGAAATTCGAGATGGTGGAGGCCAGTGAAAGCGATCTGGGCGGCTATAAAGAGATTATCGCGCAGATCGGCGGGGTAGGGGTCTTCGGCAAGCTGAAATTTGAATCCGGTGTGCACCGCGTGCAACGCGTGCCCGTGACGGAAGCCAGTGGACGAATTCACACTTCGGCGGCGACGGTGGCGGTTTTGCCGGAAGCCGAAGACGTGGATGTCGAAATCAATGATAAGGATCTGCGCATCGACGTCTTCCGTGCGGGCGGGGCGGGCGGCCAGCACGTTAACAAGACCGAAAGCGCCGTGCGGATCACCCATCTTCCGACCGGGATCGTCGTCAGCATGCAGGATGAGAAATCCCAGCATAAGAACCGCGACAAGGCGATGAAGATCCTGCGTACCCGCCTGTATGATGAACAGCGCCGCCGGCTTCATGCCGAGCGGGCAGCCGAGCGCAAATCACAGGTGGGGTCCGGTGACAGGTCCGAGCGTATCCGGACCTATAACTTCCCGCAAAGCCGGGTAACCGACCACCGCATTAACCTGACGCTATACAAGCTGGATGACGTGATCCGGGGCGAGGCGCTGGGCGAGATGGTGGATCAGTTGATTGCCGAGGATCAGGCGGAACGGCTGTCGGAGCTGGAATTTTAAAATTTGATTTTCATAACAGAATCCGCTACCGTCGTTTTTCAGCAGAAAATCGTGGAAGAGGGAGGATGGATATGGCGAGAACACCCGGTGAAAACGAAGTCGCAATAGGCGAATTTCCCTTTACAGGCAGCACAAGTCCTCGGGCTTTGGCCACCGATCCTGTGCAATACTTCGTTGTCATAGACCCCCCTGTGGAAACCCTTACTGAAGCCTTTATCAGTGCGGAAGGTTTGGGATATGTAGAGCCCCCCGGGTTAAGGCTAAGTGAGCGTATCCAGTGTGAGGGGGATTTCATGGACCGGTTTTTTAATGCCAGCGGCGTCCGGGGCACTGTTAAAATTGTCGAATATGATTCTGGCGCAGGTCGTGCAAGGGAAGCTCTTATTTTAAAAATGTCGCCTCTTTGACTGGATTAAGAAATATTCTATGAATGCCCCGATGAAGGGGCTTTATCGCGATATCTGGGCAAAATTCAAACAGGCCGGGCTGGAAAGCCCGGAGCTGGAAGCCCGGATTCTTCTAAAAAATGCCCTGAAAGTGTCTGATTCTGATTTGATTGCCGGAATTGAGCGTGTTGCCAGCGCCGCCGAAGGGAAACAGATCGAGTCACTGGCGAACAGGCGTCTGGCGGGAGAGCCGATCAGCCGGATTTTCGGAGAGCGGGAGTTCTGGGGGCTGCCGTTTAAGGTCACCCCGGCGGTGCTGGACCCCCGGCCGGACACGGAAACACTGGTGGAGGAGGCCCTGAAAGCTCTGAAAGGGAAGCCGCCAATGCGGATTCTCGATCTGGGGACGGGAAGCGGCTGTATTCTGATCGCCCTGCTGCATGAATGGCCGGAAGCGGAAGGGATCGGGCTGGATATTTCGGTCGAGGCGCTGGTCGTGGCGCAGGAGAATGCCGCCCGCAACGGGGTTGAGGCGCGCGCCCGGTTCGCGCAGGGAAGCTGGGCGGGGAATCTGGATGATATTGTTCGCGGTCCTTTTGAGCTGATTGTCTCGAATCCGCCCTATATCCCGGTGTCTGACATCCCGAATCTGCAAAACGAGGTCAAAAATTACGATCCGATTCTGGCACTTGAGGGCGGAGCTGATGGCCTGGATGCCTATCGGGGTATACTTACGAAAATAAAAACGCTTTTATCCGCTGACGGACAGGCTTTCCTCGAATGTGGCATTTTCCAGGCAGCTGACGTCGCGCGACTCGCCGAAAAAGCGGGCCTTTCCGTAAGGGACACGTATAAAGATTTAGCCGGGGTTGAAAGAGTCGTTCAAATCTCTCTGGGGAAAAGTAAAAATATTTCTTATTGACCGGCTTGATCGGCCGCGAGTCGCCTCGATACAGTCCCCCTATTCACGAAAGGTGTGCCGGTCATTTTCTATAGTACGCGAATCAAATGGGTTGATTCGGAAAAATAACGGCTGGCCAGATGTACGTGAATCAGATAAAATGTACGCATTGAGTTTAACAAATAATGGTGTTGTGGGAAAAAACATGAGACACGGAGCGACAGGGCGGCGGTCCAGAAATCGTAACAATAATAATATGAACCGTAGAGGCGGCCATCAAGGCGGCCACAGTCAGAATCGTATGCAGATCTATGACAGCAACGGTCCCGACGTACGGATCAGAGGAACGGCGTATCAGATTTGCGAGAAATATATGGCTTTGGCCAAGGACGCGGCTTCGGTAGGCGACCGTATTGTCTCGGAAAGCTATCTTCAGCACGCCGAGCATTACCAGCGGATTATCAATACATGGCTGGAGAATAATGCGCAGAGTGTTGAACGCGGCCAGGTGGCTGACGGTCTTGACCGCTCCGCCGCCGGCGAAGGTCGGGGGCAGGCCTCACACACCCCGCAGGTCCAGGAAACGCCTTCCCTTATGGTCGGGCGACCGAAAGAGGACCTGGGACTGCCTGAAAGCATCATCGGACGCAAAGCAACGACCCCCGGCGAGCTTACAGAAGCCTAATATACATTTATTTTCAGACAGATATACTGAAAACTTCACCAAAAAAGTGAAGTTTTCAGTGTTTTGGGGCTATGACAAATTTTCCTGATTTAAGGTAAATTTACACAGTCAGGGCTTTATTATATACTCAGGAGCTATATTTATAGTCACAAACAGCTCGTAAGTTTCAAAAAAGGGTATATTCCCAATGGATTTCGATAAATTTACAGAAAAATCCCGCGGTTTTCTTCAAAAAGCCCAGACTTTGGCCCTGAGGTCGAAGCACCAGTCGCTGGAGCCTGAACATCTGTTGCGGGTCATGCTGGACGATGAAGACGGACTGGTTAAAAAGTTAATCAGTGGTGGTGGCGGGGAAACGGACAAGCTGGCGCGTGATCTCGATGCGGCCATTGCCAAGTTTCCCCGGGTTGAGGGATCGGGGGCTGGTGGCCTCCGTATTTCAACCGATCTGGCAAAAATACTCGATAACTCATTGATTCTAGCTGAGAAATCTGGTGACAAGTACGTTACAGGAGAGCGCATCCTTCAGTCCATGCTGCTGGCCAAGGCCACGCATATCGAAGAAATTCTTTTAAAAACAGGACTTAAGTCAACATCTCTTAATCAGGCCATTAATGACGTACGCAAAGGGCGTACGGCCGACACAGCCAATGCCGAAGGCCAGTTTGACGCCCTGGCGAAGTATGCCCGGGATATGACGGCCCTGGCGCGGGAGGGCAAACTGGACCCGGTCATCGGCCGGGATGAGGAGATCCGGCGTACGATCCAGGTCCTGTCCCGCCGGACCAAAAACAACCCTGTTTTGATAGGCGAGCCCGGCGTGGGCAAGACCGCAATCGTTGAGGGTCTCGCTTTGCGGATCGTCAACGGGGATGTCCCGGAAAGTCTTAAGGATAAAAAACTGATGGCGCTCGATCTGGGCGCCCTGCTGGCCGGGGCGAAATTCCGGGGTGAGTTTGAAGAGCGTCTGAAGGCGGTTCTGGACGAGATCGGGGCGGCTGCCGGCGAGATCGTTTTGTTCCTGGATGAGCTACATACTGTTGTAGGAGCAGGTAAGGCCGACGGGGCGCTGGACGCTTCTAATATGTTAAAACCTGCGCTGGCGCGCGGCGAGCTGCACATGGTCGGTGCCACCACGCTTGACGAATATCGCAAACATATCGAGAAAGATGCCGCGCTTGCCCGTCGTTTTCAGCCCGTGCTCGTTTCTGAACCAACAGTTGAAGATACGATATCTATCTTGCGGGGATTAAAAGAAAAATATGAAATGCACCATGGCGTAAGAATTACGGACTCCGCGATCGTCGCCGCCGCAACGCTTTCCCACCGTTACATCACCAACCGCTTTCTGCCGGACAAGGCCATCGATCTCATGGACGAAGCGGCCAGCCGCCTGAGAATGGAGGCGGATTCGAAGCCGGAGGAGATAGATGAGATCGATCGGCGCATTGTTCAGCTGAAAATCGAGCGCGAAGCCCTCAAAAAAGAGAAAGATAAGGCTTCCAAGGGCCGTCTTGAGGTTCTTGAAGGTGAATTGGCGACTTTGGAGTCCCGTTCGGCCGATTTGAGCGCCCAATGGCGCGCTGAAAAAGAAAAACTCAATGCCGCGCAGAAATTTACGGAAGAACTGGATCAGGCGCGCAGTGCTCTGGAAAAGGCTGAACGTTCCGGCGACTGGGCGCGAGCCGGCGAGATCAAGTACGGCACCATACCCGATCTGGAAAAGAAACTGGAAAAGGCGGCGCAGGCGGCCGGCCAGACCCTCATTAATGAGGAAGTGACGGCTGACGATATCGCGGGCGTGGTTAACCGGTGGACCGGGATTCCGGTCGACAAGATGCTGGAAGGCGAGAAGGCCAAGCTTCTTCATATGGAAGATAAAATCAGGCAGCGCGTGGTCGGGCAGGACGAAGCCATTCAGGCTGTCGCCAGCGCCGTTCGCCGTGCGCGGGCGGGGTTGCAGGATCCGCGCCGTCCTATTGGTTCGTTCCTGTTCCTGGGACCAACGGGCGTGGGCAAGACCGAACTGACCAAGGCGCTGGCCGAATTTCTCTTCGATGACGATACCGCCATGATCCGGCTGGATATGTCGGAGTACATGGAAAAACATTCGGTCTCACGGATGATTGGCGCGCCGCCGGGTTATATCGGATACGAGGAAGGCGGCGCCTTAACGGAAGCTGTAAGAAGGCGCCCGTATCAGGTTGTTCTTTTTGATGAAATTGAAAAAGCGCACCCTGATGTTTTCAATATTCTTTTACAGGTGCTCGATGATGGCCGCCTCACCGACGGGCAGGGGCGTACCGTTGATTTCAGTAACGCTGTCCTGATTATGACCTCGAACCTCGGCGCGGAGTATCTGGTCAACCTGGCTGAGGGCGAGGACGTTGAAAAGGCACGCGAGCAGGTGATGGGCATGGTTCGCAAGGCCTTCCGTCCCGAATTCCTCAACCGTCTGGACGAAGTCCTGCTGTTCCGCCGCCTGGGACGCGCCCAGATGTCCGGGATCGTCGATATCCAGCTGGGTGGCCTGCGCAAATTGCTCGCCGACCGCCATGTTACGCTGGAACTGGATGCGAAGGCGAAGGAATGGCTGGCAGCCCGGGGATACGATCCGGCCTACGGCGCCCGGCCCCTGAAGCGGGTTATCCAGATGCATCTTCAGAACCATCTGGCGGAAATGATTTTGCAAGGCCATGTTGTGGATGGTGCGCGGGTCACGGTAAGCCTGAAAGGCGACAAGCTCCATTTCCAGGTTGATGCCCAAAAAGCCGAACCAGCCAAGAAAGCCAAGACAGGCTCCGGTTAGCTAAAACCTTCAGTTCAGGGTGCGGTTGGGCAACAAAGCGTTCCACCTGTCGCGGTATATTTCACAGATGCCATCCAGCAGGGCCTGGGTCCGGCGGACGTCGTCGGCGGTCATAAGGGGCTCCTCTTCCACGGCCTGCATAAACCATTCTGAAAGCGTAGCAATGTCTTTTTGTGCCGCCCGGGCAAGGGTCCTGGCCTGTTCAGGAGCGCCAGCCCGCTGCTGTCCGGCAGCGGTTGTTATGCTGACAAGCGCCTCATTAAAGCTTGTATCATCCATGTTTTTCTCTCAATTTTCTTGTTTATCAGCTTATTGAAGACTGATCCTATGCCAAAATATCAGAGCAAAAGAAGTTTTTTATAACCCACCCAGCGGCTTGGCCCTGAATAAGTATTGATGTATAAAGGAAAGAGATACCGAATCTTCCTTCTTCAGGGAATTGTTTCATGTCATTTCGCCGTCTTCCTTTGATTTTAACGCTGCTGTTAACGAGCGGCTGTTCGACTATGGTTGATCGCTCAACTCAGGAGATCAGTATTGAAACGCCGGGCACAAAAGGTGCTCTGTGTTTCATGGAGCGGCCGGGCTTCAGTCAGCGCATATGGGCGCCCCAGACCTTCCGCATCACGAAATCAGGCGATCCGCTGAAGGTGCATTGCCTGGCGCCCGGAAATCGTGAAAAGACCGTAATCGTTGAGCCGTCTTTTCCCAACAGCTATGCGCTGAATGCGCTCAATGGTTTCGTCGGCGGCTTGTATGATTATGAAAGCGGGGCCATGTATACCCTGCCTGACAAGATTGTTGTCGATTTTTCGGGCATAACACCGGGCTTTATGCCGCAACCTGATTATCAGGAAGTCCTGGACGCCAATCCTGATATTGCCAGCATGGAAGAATTCCGTCCGGGCAATGCCGCCCTGCAGCGTGACAAGTACAACGGCGCCATCCCTCTGGAGCCGCGCAAGAGCGAGGGCGAACTGTTCGGTGATCTCGGCATTTCCGGAAGGGGTCAGGATACTCCGGCAGCTGATAATTCGGAAGCCGGCAGGGATTCTGCCAGCGTAGAGGGTGCGGGCGAACCGGATTCTGTTCCTGCTTCCGTTTCTTCTGCACGCGCTGCCCCGCCGCGCGTGCCTTCGGTTCCTTCGGGTGCCGATCCGGTCGAGTCCCTGACAAGGCAGATGAATCCGTCGGTTTTTAGTCCCGGATCCTCAGTGCCGCCGGCCCCGGCTTCATCCGGCTTTGCAGGCGGCACGCCTTCCACCAGCGGTGGGGGCACAGGAAGCGCCAGCGGTAATCCGGTATCTGTTTATCCTCTTCCCTAAATGAACAGGGCTGGCGGGCAGAAAACCTGCTTTCTCTGCGGGATCGGCGGCAGCGGCATGAGTGCTCTGGCACAGCTTCTGGCGGCCCAGGGCTGGCGTGTGTGCGGGTCGGACCGCAGCCGCGACCGTGGCGAAACGCCTGAAAAATTCAGGGTTCTGGAGCAACAGGGCTTTATCCTGTACCCGCAGGATGGTTCTGGCGTGCGGGCAGGCATCATCCCGGATCTTGTGATCGTCTCCAGCGCCATAGAGGATACTATCCCCGATGTCGGCGCGGCAAAGGAGAAAGGGATTCCCATCAAAAAGCGGGCCGAGGTGCTGGCGGAGTTGTTCAACGCCGCGCCCTTGTCCATCGCCGTGGGCGGAACCAGCGGCAAGTCGACCGTAACGGCCATGACCGGCTGGATACTGGAAAAGGCGGGCCTGAATCCCACCGTCGTCAATGGCGCGGTCATGATAAATTTTCAGCATGCCGGTGGTATAGGGAACATTGCCGTGGGCAGGCCGGATATTTTCGTGGCCGAAGTGGATGAGAGCGATGGTTCCATCGAACTGTTTAACCCGTCCGTGGCGGTGCTGACGAATGTTTCGCTGGATCATAAACCGATGGCGGAACTGCGACGGATGTTCGGGGCTTTTGTGGGACGGGCCGGAAAGGCGGCCATACTGAATCTTGACGACAGGGAATCTGCCGGGCTGAAGACAAGTGGCGCGGCGGCTGTTACTTTCGGTCTCAACCATGCGGATGCGGCGCTGACAGCCATCGATATCATGCCGGAAGAAGATGGCGTGGCTTTTACATTAAGCGGACGAGATCAAAAAGAGATACCCGTTCGTTTGCCTGTGCCCGGGCGCCATAACGTGGCGAATGCGCTGGCGGCGCTGGCCGCAACATTTGCCGCGGGCGTATCCCTGGAAAGGGGAGCGGCCGCACTGGGAAGTTTCACGGGAAACAGACGACGTTTCGAGATTGTCGGTGCGATGCGCGGCGTGACAGTGATCGACGACTTCGCTCACAACCCGGACAAGATCGCGGCTACCCTGCGTACCCTTCACGAAAAGGCCGGACGGGTATGGGCGGTGTTCCAGCCGCACGGCTACGGACCTACAAAGCTGATGCGCCACGACCTGGTTGAAACTCTTGCCCGCGAACTGGGGGAGGAGGACGTGCTTCTGATGCCGGAAATTTATTTTGCGGGAGGCACGGCGACGAAGGACATTTCCTCCCGCGACATTGTGGATGAGGTGGTGGCGAGAGGACAGCAGGCCCGGTTTTTCAGCTCAAGAGATGACATAATTAATTTTTTGGCGCAAACTGTCCAGTCCGGCGATCGGATCATCGTCATGGGCGCGCGCGACGACACCTTGCCGGAGTTCTGCCGTGCTATTCTGAACGCTATTCAATAAAGCGGGTTACAGCCCTTCAAATCTTCTGAAAAATACACAATTGGGAAATAGCGTTTGGGGAAACGGCGTATTCTTTTTCCGCCCGGGGGTGACAGGGCATAGGGCCGGTCTGCTAGAATGGCTTTTATTTTAGATGTCGATACTCTGTAAAATACAAGCAAAATGGCAAAGCTCGATAAGGAAAAGCTGACCGTCCGACAGGCGTCGCACCAGGACATCCCGGTGCTCGTTGAGCTCAACCAGAAAATCTATCCGCACGATTTCTACACGGCCGATATGCTCCGCGGCCAGATCAGCGTCTTTCCCGAAGGCCAGTTCGTTGCCGTATATGACGGGAAGATCGTCGGGCATTGCGCCACTTTTATCATAGGCGGGGATATCGCCCTGAAGCCTCACACATGGCTGCAGATTACCGGCGGGGGCTTCGCCTCGCGCCACGATCTGGAGGGGGATTACCTCTATGGCATGGAAGTCTGCATCGACAGT
>JANWLB010000078.1 GCA_025451095.1 Alphaproteobacteria bacterium | reverse complement strand
GAATGTCACCCAGCAGCGTATAGGGAATGATATCGAAGAGTTTCTTTTGCTCGCCCTCATTATCAGCGCCAAGCCAGCCTTTGACGACCGGCGCCAGCAAAGGCCCGGCATAAAGAGCAGCGGCACCACCGCCCAGAACCCCGACAATCGTCAGAACTTCGCGTATGAAGCCGCGCAGAAAAGCGATGACGCAGGACACCAGAAGCGCGGCGATTACAAGAATATCGAAAATCATGGTGGGGGACGGGGCTCCGTTTTCTGTTAACCGGAGCGCAGCATAGCAGGAATAAAGACGGGTTTACAGGCCTCCCGCTGCCCGCCGGACCGGGCGCCCCGTATCTTCCTGCGAGGTGAAAAGATCAACCAGGTCCTGCAGCTGGCCGATTTCGGTAACCGGCAGCGCCGCCGCTGTTTTTTTGTCTTTGTCCTTCTTGCGCCGGGGCGTAACGGCCGATTCGAATCCCAGTTTGGAGGCCTCCTTCAGGCGCACGTCAGGTTGCGCCACCGGCCGGACCTCCCCGCCCAGTCCGATCTCTCCGAAATAGACGGTGTGCGCCGGCACCGGCACGCCCGTCGCGGCGCTGACCAGGGCTGCCGCGACCGCCAGATCGGCCGCAGGCTCGGCAATGCGGATGCCGCCCGCAATGTTCAGAAAAATATCGCGCCCCGACAAAGGCAGCCCACAGCGCGCTTCAAGAACCGCCAGCACCATGGCGAGCCGGTTCGAATCCCAGCCGATCACAGCGCGGCGCGGCGTGCCGGGCGGCGACGGCGCGACCAGCGCCTGCACCTCGACCAGAACCGGCCGCGTTCCCTCAAGCCCGGCGAGCACCGCGCTGCCCGGTACGTTCTGCTGCCGCTGCGCCAAAAAAAGCGCGGAAGGATTTTCAACCTGGATAAGCCCTTCGCCGGCCATTTCAAAAACGCCGATCTCATCCGTCGGACCGAACCTGTTCTTGACCGCCCTCAGGATGCGGAACTGATGACTGCGGTCTCCTTCAAAATAAAGGACGGTATCGACCATATGCTCAAGCACGCGCGGGCCCGCGATCTGCCCGTCCTTGGTGACGTGACCAACAAAAAGCACCGTAATACCGCGTTTTTTTGCGCATCGTGTAATTTCCTGAGCGGACGATCTGACCTGCGTGACCGTGCCGGGTGCGCTTTCAACCGTATCCACATACATCGTCTGGATGGAATCGATGACGGCAAGATCGACGGGATTGGCCGAGTCTTCAAGGGTCGCGACAATATCGCGCACGGACGTCGCCGAGGCCAGCTCGACCGGTGCGTCGGCCAGTCCCAGCCGGTCAGCACGCAAACGCACCTGATCCACCGCCTCTTCGCCCGAAATATAAAGACAGCGCGCGCCACCGCGCGCCAGCGTGCACACGACCTGCAGAAGAAGCGTCGACTTGCCGATTCCCGGATCGCCGCCGATCAGCAATGCCGATCCCGGCACGAGGCCGCCGCCCGTTACGCGGTCGAACTCCTGCATTCCTGAAACCTTGCGCGGCAGTTTTTTTGAATCGCTTCCTTTGAGGGATGAAAGAGGCAAGCCCTTGCCGCCCTTGCGGGCTCCCAGACCCTTGGGTGCGGAAGCCTCAACCACTTCCTCGGCAATGCAGTTCCATTCGCCGCAGGATTCGCACTTGCCCGACCATTTGGACGACGCCGCCCCGCAGGACTGGCAGACGTAATTGCGCGTGGATTTGGCCATGAACTCTCCCCGATTCTTCAGTCCTATCATGGAACGGGAGAAAGAACAAAGCAAGAACAAAATATCGCGCTTTTCACAGCTTGGAGAAAATCGTATTCCTGTCCCTTAAGGAACAAAAAACGGAGCAGGGTACAGGTATGTCATACGACATCGAAATGAAACGCCTTAAAGGCACCGACAAACATTGCGGCAGATTTGAAATAAACTTCCGCCTGGCCGCCCAGCCGGGAAGCGCGCAGGACACCGAGATCGAAACAATCCGCCAGGAATGCAAGCAGCTGGACACGGCTGCCGAACAGCAAGGGCTGAAAGTCGATTTCGGGCGGGCTGTCATTCTTCACCAGCAGAACTATCAGGAGCTTTTGGTTTCCGGTCTCCTGGAGCTGGCGGACATGTACAGCTCTCCGGAAGCGGTTCAGAAAATGCGCTTGTTTGAACAGCTGACCAGACAGGAACTCCATCACGACCATATGTTTTCCTGCATGACGCTTGAACGTTATCTGCCCACGGGACAATTCTTCCCTGATTTCGTGAACGGCTGAAGGCTAACAGCCTTCGCGCTGCAGCGCCCATTTGATCTGGGCGTAGTCGCTGTCCATCTGACCGTAAATCACAAGCTGCTGCGTCTTGCGCGGGCGGCTGCCCTGTCCGAGATACAAACTGTCTTCCAGCGCCAGATGCCCGCCATTGTGAAAAAAGCGCCAGCCCGCGCCGCCGGAGAGGCGTAAAAGCGCCTCCTGCCCGTCGCGAATCAGGGAAGCCTGGATTTTCGGGTGCAGATGGAACCGCAGGCTGATCTCCGCCGGCCGGCCCAGGCCGGTCGAGCAGGTAAAGGCTTCCTCACCACGCAGATCATGACCGTGATCGGCCAGATAGAGGCGGCGGCGATGCGTGATGCCGTTGAGAACCACATAGCCATCATGCGCGCCTTCGAGCAGAACAGCATCGCGCGATTCCTCACGGCTGCAGATCACCGCGCGGGGGCGGCGGCTCATGTGGCCGTCTTCGCGGATTTCACAGGCGTTCCGGTAATCGATGACGGGCGTGTTGTGGGCGGCCGTGCCGCGCAGAACGTCCTGCCAGGCACGGTCGATCGGGTGCGCCCCGCAGGAAACAAAGACCCGTTCCCGGCCGTAAATGAATTCGAACGCCAGAGGCGCCGCATGGGCGGTGCGGTCATAGGGGCGCACGGGCGGCGCGCCGGTATCGACCATGACAAGGCTGCGGCCCTTGACCAGGCGCTCATACCCTGTCTGGGGCAAGCCCTGCACTGTGCGGCCTTGTGCGTTGGATTTTAAAAGCACGGTATCGATCAGCTGTGAATCGCCTTCCTGCGCCCCGTTGAACACAGACAGACCCTTGTCGGCGTAGCGGAAAAAGCGCAAGGCCTGCGCCATGCGGTCAATTGTATGCTGGATTTGCTCCGGCACCGGATAATTCCCGGCCAGCAAACCCGAACGCACATCAATGAATACGCGCAACGCCTCCAGCAGCTGAGAGGGTGAACGGCTGACATGGCCGCCGTCAGGCAGAATCTGTTTCGCCGTCTCCTGCTGCAGCATGTCCAGCCCCTGCTCCAGCCAGGATTCGCGCCCGGCAAAAGAAAGACCGGCGAAAATGAGCCCGCGCACACCATAAAGAAGCTCCAGCCCGCCTTCAAATCCCGGCAAGGCGCGCGAAAGATGCCGCCCCTGACGGGCCAGGGATTCGCGCAGCCGCTCCTGGAACTCCTCGTCTGCGCTTGCGCCGTAAAAATCGTAAAGAGCAATCCAGCTGGCCACACGCTGACCGACGATGTCGGGGCGCCAGGAAAAATGGCTCCAGGCGCCGTAGCAGCCGATCCAGCTTGAAACCATCTCGCGCGCCTGCCGCCGCGCTTCGTCACCGCCGAGAGCGCGCAAGTCGCGCAGCCACTCGAATCCATGCATGTGGACAAGCCATCCCTCGCCGACGCCTTCCGGCTCCCAGCATTCGCCATGCATGCGCAAATGATCTTCACCCATGGCAAAGGCGCCGCCGCAAAGCCAGCGCCCCTGTTCGGCGTTGCCCGGCCAGCTATCCGTGATTTTAACGATAATGGCGTCGGGCACAGTGCCGCCCAGAGACCAGTTATAGACAAGGCTGCCGAACGCCATATTGCTGGCCTTGTGGCGCAGATGCCGCACGAAGGAAAGTCCTTTCATCGCGCGCCGCCTTTCAGCGCCGCAATGGCGGATGCGTACTTGCCCGGACCATCCCTGAATACGGCGGTGCCCGCGACAAGAACGTTGGCGCCGGCGGCAATAACCTGTTTCGCCGTTTCGGGATTGATGCCGCCATCAACTTCCAAATCGATGGCGCGGTCTGTTTCATCGATCATTTTGCGCGCAGCGCTGATTTTTTCCAGCAGAGGAATGAAGGCCTGACCGCCGAAACCCGGATTGACCGTCATGATCAGGATAAGATCGACAAGATCCATGATGTTTTCAAGAACATCGACCGGGGTGGCGGGATTTAATGACACGCCGGCTTTTTTGCCGAGCGCGCGGATCGCCTGCAGCGTACGGTGCACGTGCGGCCCGGCTTCGGGGTGAACCGTGATGATGTCGGCACCTGCGGCGGCAAAGGATTCAATGTAAGGATCCGCCGGCGCGATCATGAGATGAATATCGAGAATTTTTTTCGTGTGCGGGCGCAGCGCCTTAACCACGCCGGGACCGATCGTGATATTCGGCACGAAATGGCCGTCCATGACGTCAACATGGATATAGTCGGCGCCGGCCGCATCGATCGCGCGAACCTCTTCGCCCAGCCGCGCAAAGTCGGCAGACAGAATGGACGGAGCCACAAGAATGTTACGTCTGGTCGGCATGGCTTATTGTATAACAGTAAAAAAGTGCCCGGGCGGGCGGATGGGACAAAGGCGGCAAAGCAGGGCCTTTGATTCATTTATAACAGATTTTCAGAACCGTTTCACTTTTTTAGGGGAAAAAAACGGTGTTTTTGTTACGGGTGTTTGCGCAGCCGGGAAATAAAAAACCCGTCGATGCCGCCCTGCCCCGCCAGGTGGAAGGGCAGGAACCGCACCTCTCCTTTTTCCGTAATTGTAAAATCAAGGCCCCCGATCTCCGCCGCCGTGACGGGCAGACGCGCTACCGGCGCGCCGCTGGCCAGCAGTTTTTCAATCTGGCTCTCGCCTTCGGCCTTCTGCAGCGAGCAGGTGCAATAAATCAGCGTGCCGCCCGGCGCCAATATCTGTACAGCGTTTTCGAGCAGACGCGCCTGCACATCCATCAAGCCCTGCATGTCGCGCGGGGTCTTCAAATGCATCACATCAGGATGACGGCGGATTGTCCCGGTTGCGGTACAGGGCACATCCAGAAGAATTCTGGCGGCCGGTTCGCGCGGACGCCAGACCGTCGCATCGGCCGCCTCCACCGTAACGTTTTTCTCCAGCCGCAGGCGGCGCAAATTTTCTCCCAGCCGCTTCAGCCGCTGCGTCGAGCGGTCAATGGCCAGAACGCGCGCGCCGGATGCTGCCAGCTGCGCCGTCTTGCCGCCCGGAGCCGCGCATATATCAATGACCGTTTCACCCGCGATGTCGCCAAAAAGCCGTACCGGCACAGCGGCGGCGGTATCCTGCACCCACCACATCCCGTCCTCATAACCCGGCAGTTCGCGCACGGCGCCGCCGCTCATGCGGCGCACGCTGCCTGTCGGCAGCACATCCCCCCCCAGAGTTTCCGCCCAGGCGGCCGCATGGACGGGGTCTTTAAGAGTGATATCCAGCGGCGCCTCGACAAGACTGGACCTGGCGATTTCGGCGGCAACCTGCGGGCCGTAATCAGCGATCCATATATCCATCAGCCAGCCGGGAATATTCAGCCGCGCCTCGTCCTGCACGGCCACCCATGCTTTCCCTTCGCGCGCCACATGGCGCAGCACCGCGTTTATAAAACCTTTCTGCCGCTCAAGGCCGACATCTTTGGCCAATCGCACCGCCGTATCGACGACGGCATAATCAGGCACGCTCATAAAGAGAAGCTGCGTCACCGCCAGGCGCAGAAGATTATTAAGCAAAAACGGACGCGGCAGCTCTGCCTTGCCTGAGGCTTTTAGAATCGCATCATCGATCTGGCCGCAGCGGCGCAGCGTTGTGGCCGTAAGCATACGAACGAAAGCACGATCGCGTCCAGCCAGAGCGCGGAAGGATTTTTCCTCCTGCAGCACCTGATCGAAGGGCTGGCGCCTTTCCAGCACGAGCATAAGCATATCCAGAGCCACACGCCGGGATGCCGGACGCTCAGGATGAGGGGATATATCGATGCCGGAGCCGGCGGTCATTTTTCGCCCACGGCCTTTTTCGTCGCGGCAAGATCACGCATAATGACGGCCTCCAGATCACAGCTGTACTCGACAAGGACTTTGTAAAGAGCGCGCACCAGTGCCGGATCCAGCCCCTGATTTTCCGCCCGCGCCGCCGTACGGTCATAAACCTGGTTAACCCTCTCAGGCAGGACAGCGGGCAGGTTTTCGCGAAACTTCAGAAGACCAACTTCACGGATGACATTGATTCGCGCCGCGAGCAGATCGACGATTCGGTCGTCTATTTCATCGATCCGGGCGCGGTAGGGCTCAAGACTTTTCACAACGAACTTCCTTTACGCATATATGTGCGCCATATTAGCCCTATGAACAGGCAAAAGCAAAACGCTGAAAACGCCCCGACAGATATACAACAACCTCGATCCGCCCCGGTTCCTCAGGTCGAAAAGGGCGGGCCGAAAGGACCGGAACCGACGCGCTATGGCGACTGGGACCTGAATGGAAAATGCATTGATTTTTAAGGCGCGAGGCCCATCGAGCGGGCCTGCGCGGCGATGCGCTCAAAGCGCTGGGCCGCGCTCGGGTGCCCTGTGAACGGGCCAGGGCTTGCATCGTCTTCTATAAGCTCAAGATCTTTCAGAGCCTCTGCCGCCGCCGTAAAATCCCTCTTCATATAAAGCGCATTGCGATCCGCCCGATATTCCTGGGCACAGGAATTGAGGGCGGCGGCCCGCGCCTGTATTACAAGGGACGCGGCCGCGGCGGCCACGCCGCCCATAATCGCCGTCAGGGGGATGGCTGCGCCGGACAAACAGGCACCGATCATGCCGAAACTGCCGATAAGGCCCAGTACCGTTGCCTGAAATGGCGCTATAAACAATATTTTTTCGCTTTTGTCTTTTGCAATCGTATGAAAGGTCTCATGCAGAGCTACATAACTGCCGGCTTCAGGCGAAAGATCTTCCAGAAGGCCGCGGCCGAAATAAAGCTGGCCGCCGTTGCCAAAAGCCCGGTCTTCGGTTCCATCACCAAAAGCAAACGCCTTGATCTTTTCGCTATAGCCTGCGGCCCGCGCTGCTTCATCCACTGTTTTCTGAATTTCCTCAGACGCCGGCGCCACGTCCTTGATGTGGTCGCTCATTGAGGAAAAAAGCCCGGCGGCGAAAGGCTGGCGCATTGCCCAGAATAAGCTTCCCAGAAACGCTGTATAGCCTCCGGCAACCAGTGGTGAGAACCACACAGCCGCCGCGATGACCGGCGCGTTCGCCAGGCCGGCCAGAATTGCGGTGTGGAATTTGTCACGCAACGTCACCGGCGGCGGCAAAGGTGTTAAAGCCGTATCCTGTGTCTGCGTAATAAGCGTGCCGGCACCCTCGTCGCTGAGCAGTTCGCGCGCGACGCTTTGCCGGTCCCGGCCGTTCAGGATGACCACGCCTTCGACATTGCCGGATTCGATAACCCTGCCGCAGGCCTGGATTTTGGGAATCATGCCGTCGGTCAGCGTGCCGTCGGCGATCAGGCCGTCGATTTCGGAACGCAGGATACGAGTCAGGCGCGCACCGGACTTATCACGCACATAAGTATCGGAGCAAAGAATAAGCCGTTTCGCTTTCAGCGCCTGCGCCGCTGCGGCGGCCACATCATCAGCGTTGACGTTTAAATGCATGCCGGAATCCCCGGCACAGATCGGATAAATAATAGGAATTCCTGAGTCCTCTGTCAGGCGTTTCAGGCGGATGGAATCAACGCCGGTAATTCCACCCGTCAGCGTGTCCGCAAAAAGAGGCGTCGCCCTGATCAGAGAATTGTCGAACCCGGAAATGCCCTGCGGCTTAACGAAGACGCCCAGGCGGGCGGCTTCCTGCTCGAAAATCCGTACAATGCGTTCGTTGAGAGCGGCAAGGCAGGATTCGGTAATCCGGAGCCCTTCGGGGCTTGTATGTCGCACACCATTAATTTTTCTAGATTCGACCCCCGCCTTTTGCAGCTCCTCATCAATCTGGCGGCCGCCGCCATGAACCAGCACGACGTGGCAGCCCTGCGCCTTGAGATTGATCGCCTGCACAACAATGGCGCGCACGGCATCCTCGTCGGCCACCAGTTCACCGCCGAACTTGATGACAACGGACTGGCCGCGATACTGGGCCAGATAGCGGGCGGCCGCGGGATCGAGTTCTCCGGTCAGCATGGGATACAAAAGCCTTTTTCTTTGAAATTCAGGGCCATACTGTATCAGCTTTATATAATATGTCAAATATAAAATCGGTTGTTGCGCCGCAACATTTTTCTGGACGCGGTTTTAAATTCGTGTTTTCCTGAAAATATAAGGCAGGAAAAAGATGAAACGCCTCGATTGCACAATGCTGACCACACAAGAACGCTCCGGCTGGCTACAAACCGGTGGCGCGGCGCATGCCTTTAATCCTGTGTACGGCATTGACGCGCCGAGGCTGACAGCCTGATTTTACCCCTGTCAGCCCCCAACCAAGCGAGAGGCTGACAGATTTTTCTTCCCCCTGACTAAAAATCACCGTCCGCCTTTCGCTTTCCGGCAAGCGAAAGGAAAAAACCATGCTGGACGACGTTACCGAACCTGTACTGATCGATGTACCCATGCCCATTCTTACGCCGCGCCTGCGGCTGCGCCCCGTCATGTCCGGCGACGGCGCTGCAACGGCGGAAGCGATTGCCGAGACATGGGATCAGCTCAACCAGTGGATGATCTGGGCGGAGAAAAAAATACTGCCCGAGGAAAGCGAAATCCACGCGCGGCGGAAGTACGCCCAGTTCATCCTGCGCGAGGATATCCCTCTGATCGGCGAGGAGCGCCTCACAGGCCGTCCTGTCATATGGACCGGCCTGCACCGGATTGACTGGGTCGGGCGCAAATTTGTCATCGGCTACTGGGTCCGCGCCAGCGCGCAGGGCCGCGGCTACGCGACCGAAAGCACGACGGCGCTGATCCGCTATGCCTTCGGCGCGCTGAAGGCACACCGTGTCGAGATCGGTCATGCCGCGGCCAACGAAAAAAGCCGGCGCGTCATTGAAAAAGCGGGATTCCGGCAGGAAGCTCTTTTTGAGCGGGCGGCGCGCCTGCCGGGCGGGCGCTGGGACGACGACATGCGCTATGCCGTGCTGTCGCCCGAGGCCGCACCGTCGCTGGATGTAAGATGGGGAGCGCCATGGTAAACTGGGTCATGAACAGAAATATATGGCTGCTCAAAATCCACACGCTGCTGAACGGGGCGCTGTTCGTCCTGCCCGTGCTTGTCCCCTATTTCAAGGAGGGCATAGGTCTTGACTATAACCAGTTCATGCTGTGTCAGGCAATTTTCTCCGCCTCGATCATCATCATGGAGATGCCGACAGGCATGATCGCCGATCTGTGGACGCGACGTCAGACGATGATTGCCGCCACAGTGACATATGCTCTCGGACAGGTTCTTTTGTATCTGGCAGACGGCTTTTTTCAGGCTGCCGGTGCTGAAATCATGATGGGGATCGGCGTCAGCCTTCTGTCCGGCACGCGCAGCGCGCTTTTATATGACAGCCTTCTCGCTGCCGGGCAGGAAGGCCGTTACATGAAGGAGCAGGGGTTCCTGCATGGGCTGGGGCTTTATACTCTGGCCGCATCATCCGCACTGGGCGGTCTTATGTACGCGTGGAACATCGATCTGCCAGTGATTTTGGGCGCGGTGACGTCTTTTCTGGCGATCGGCGCCGCCCTGTTTTTGCAGGAACCGGCCTGGCACCGCGAAACCGTGCGCAAACATCCGCTGGCGGATCTGATCGAAACCACGAAGTTTGCGCTGCACGGCCATGCCGAGATCGCCGGGATTATCCTCCTGTCGGCTGTTTTATTCGCCGTCACCAAGACGCTGCTCTGGTCGCAGCAGCCCTATTACATCTATCTGGGGCTGCCTGTTACATGGTTCGGAATCATGACCGCCGCCGGGAATCTTCTGGGTGGCGCGGCAGGACAGGCTGCGCACATGGTCGGACGGCGCTTCAGCAATTTGCGGGTCTTATATGGCTGCCTGATCCTGTTGCTGACGGCCTGTGTCATCTGCGGCGCATTTCCGGGCTATCACGCCGTCGGCCTGCTGCTGCTCGGCTCGATGGTCTGGGGTTACGGCTTCCCGCGCGTGCAGGATGCCATCAACAAGCGTGTGCCCTCAGCCCGGCGGGCGACAATTCTCTCGACCGCCAACCTGATGGTGCATGTGTTTTCCGTGCCGCTCCTGGCATTGATCGGCCTGGTGACGGAGCGGGAAGGCATCGCCACCAGCCTCCTGGTCCTGGCCGGGATCATGGGCACAGGCGGCCTGATCGCCCGGATCCTGATCAAGAACCGGGGACAGCAGACGATAGGGCAGGAAGGCTGAAGAGCCCTCCTGCCTCGTTTCTCGCTTTTTTGCTGAGCCTCTTTCCCGTATTTACGCTTTTTTAAGCCCCGCTAAACTATTATGGCTACTACAGACCGGGCCAAACCCGGCAAAACGGCGATAATTAAGGGGTGTGTAAGCATGGCCGACGAAGATTACAGACTCTACAGAGGCGAAGAATGGGAAAACTACAGCTTCGGAATCCCCGGGCAGGAGACAGTCGACGCCGCCAATTTGCGGGACAACAACTTCCGTGAATCTATCTTCGGAACAGCCACCAATTGGGAAAGTGTAAGGCAGGGATTCCGCGCCGATCTTCGCGCGTATACAGAAGGCAGCGGCTCGAAGCCGACCGACATCGGCCTCGATCAGAAAGCCGCCGCCAGCAAAATGGCGCTGGCTCTGAAATACGATGGCCCGCGGACAGCTGCTCTCATGAACTCACTCGAAAACCGGGACGATTTTAATCAGAACCACGCTTTCCAGATGCTGCGCGGCCTGCGCGATAGCAATCAATTAGGGCTTGTCCCTGAACTCCGTCAGCTCGTCGATGATGTCAATGAGGTGGCTGACTTCAAAGAAGGTCAGGCAAAAGAAGCGCGCTTTGAACCGCGGCTTAACAATGGAGATGTCGTGGCAACAGAGGGCGGCGAAAAAGGACCCCCGACTATGAACAAACATTTCAAGGGCGCGGCAGCCCCGCTGGCCGATCCCGGCGCCACCCGGCACCAATTCGGGCGCGAGGCCGCAGCCCTCGTGATCAGGGGCGAAGGGCCAGGCATCACTTTTGGCCCCAATGACCCGACGCCTTACCAGCCAGCCGCCAAGACACCTGATACAGGCTTTGCACCAGGCGGCAACGGCCAGTAGGCGCCTCACCGTTTTTCAGATAGCCAGATCAATCATGACCGGCACGTGATCGCTGGGCTGTTTCCAGTCGCGCGCCTCGACAAGAATTTTGTGGCCCTTCAGGCGGGATGCCAGCGGCTTTGTCACCCAGATATGATCCAGCCTCCGCCCGCGATTTGATTTTTTCCAGTCCTGGTTGCGGTAAGACCACCACGTATAGCACTTCTGCTCTTCCGGCACAAAATGACGGATGGCATCGTGCCAGCCGAGCGAGTCCTGCAGACGACCAAGTTTCTCAACCTCGATGGGGGTGTGCGAAACGACGCCCAGAAGTTGTTTGTGCGACCAGACATCGTGCTCCAGTGGCGCAATATTGAAGTCGCCCAGCGCGATCAGCGGCTGATCCGGTCTGTGATTTTTCCTGAACCAGCGCGTCATTTCGTCAACGAATTTGAGCTTGTGATCAAACTTGTCGTTAATTTTCGGATCCGGTTCGTCCCCGCCCGCCGGTATGTAAAGACAGTGGACCTGAACGGTTTTTTTGAGCTTCGGCGCCATGAAATGCACGGAAACGTGACGGCAGTCCTGACGCCCGACGCGGTGATGAATCTCCTGCGTGGCAAAGGGAATGCGGGAAAGAATGGCCACGCCATTATAAGATTTCATGCCGTGAATATGCGTATACGCATAACCGGCTTCCTCCACATCGCCCAGAGGAAAGAATTCATCGGGCGTTTTTGTTTCCTGAAGGCAGATTATATCGGGATCGCAGAGCCGCATGACTTTTTTCAGAAGCGGCAGACGCAGACGGACAGAATTTATATTCCAGGTGAGAATACGCACAAAAAGATATTTGCCTTACATGCCCGGCAGGCCCATATCGGCCGGAATGCCCATTTCTTCCATCATGCGCCGGGTCTCGCCGGCCAGCGTGTTGTCGGCATTTTCCCGGGCCAGGTTCACAGCGGCCTTGACCAGATCTTCCAGTGTTTCCTTATCGGCGGGATTGACGACTTCGGGAGCAATCGAAACCGTCCGCACTTCGCCGCGGCAGGTCATGACCACGCGCACCAGCCCGCCGCCGGATTGACCTTCAACTTCCATCTGCCCAAGCTTTTCCTGCATTTCCTGCATGCGGCGCTGCATGAGCTGGGCCTGTTTCATCATATCCTGAATATTCATGATCGTTTTCCTTCCGACGGGTCAGTCCTGCATTTTAATCGAAATTTCCGTGCCGGGAAAGGCTTCCAGAACTGCTTTTACGGCCGGATGGGTTTTCGCCTCGGCCAGAATCCCGGCATTTTTTTCGGCATCCTGCTGCGCCAGCGTCGGCGCGCCCGGCTTGCCTGAGACAGTTACGAACCAGCGCGCGCCCGTAATCTCCTGCAGCGCCCGCCCGATATCCGCCGCCAGTCCCGGCCGCGCCTCGGGCTCGGGCCGGATTTCCAGCCGCCCCTGTTCCAGGGTCACCAGATGCACGTACTGATACACTTCACTTGCCAGCCGGACATGGCCCTGCGCCCGCAGCGCCTGGTCAAGATCGGCCAGCGCCATAATAGACACCGCTGCTCTTTCCGCCGGGACGGCGGCCGGGGCCGCGCTCAGAACTACGCCGCCGCCAGCGATGCTTTTGAGGGCGACCGGCTCCGGTGTGCGGCCGGCGGTCTCGCGCGAACGGCCAGCCGGAGCGATGGTGCCCTCCGGCGACGCAGTCTTCAGTTTTTTAAGCAAATCGGCAGGATCAGGCAGATCAGCCGCATAAGCCAGACGGATCAGAAGCATTTCCGAAGCGCTCCGGGCATCCGGCGCCATCACCATTTCGCTTAAGCCCTTGAGAAGAATCTGCCAGGCGCGGCCCAGGGTCGGCATTGTCAGCTCCGCCGTCAGGCGCCGGGCACGCTCACGTGCATCGGGCCCCATATCGTCAGCGCCGGGCGTGCCGTCCTGCGCGCGCGCGACTTTCAGCCGCGTCAAAACATGCACGCATTCCAGCATATCCTGAATTACGATCAGCGGTTCGGCCCCGTTGCGGTAAAGATCGGAAAGCAGGGCGAGCGCGGCAGGACAGTCGCCCTTGAGCACCTGCTCCAGCATATCCATCACGGCATGGCTGTCCGCCAGCCCCAGCATGTCACGCACATCGGAGCCGGTGATATTCGTCCCGGCGCGGGAGATAGCCTGATCCAGCAGACTGAGACCGTCGCGGGCCGAACCATCGGCCGCACGGGAAATCAGGGCCAGCGCCTCATCCTCCACGGTCAACCCTTCCTTGCGGCAAATCCCTGCGTAATAGTCTTTGAGTGTCGCCGTATCGAAACGCTTGAGGTCAAAACGCTGGCAGCGCGAAAGCACCGTGACCGGCACTTTCTTGATTTCCGTCGTTGCGAAAATGAAAATTACATGGGGCGGCGGCTCTTCAAGCGTTTTAAGCAACGCATTGAACGCACCCTTCGAGAGCATGTGCACTTCGTCGATGATATATATCTTGTAGCGTGCCGCCGACGGCGCATAGCGCACGCCGTCGAGAATTTCGCGCATCTGATCAACGCCGGTGTGGGAAGCGGCGTCCATCTCCAGCACATCAGGATGGCGATCCTCGGCGATCGCGCGGCAAACGTCGCAGTCGTCGGTCGGACCCGCCGTTGGACCGGATTTGCCGTCGGGTCCGGTATAGTTCAGCGCCCGGGCAATCAGCCGCGCCGTGGTCGTTTTGCCTACACCACGCACCCCGGTCAGCATATAGGCCTGGGCAATGCGTCCGCTTTCGATGGCGTTTTTCAGGGTGCGGACCAGCGCCTCCTGCCCGGCCAGCTCATCGAAGCTGCGGGGACGGTATTTTCGCGCAAGAACGCGGAAAGGGGCGGGTTTTTCGTTGGTCATGGTTTTCAGTCTTCAGCATTAGCGGGATTCGAGCGCAGGCGGAAGATGTTCTTTTCAGATAAGCCCGCCCGGCCCCCGGACCAATCAAAAAACCGGAAAGGCACGCGGGCCCGGCATATATATTTCTTCCCCTCCCGCCGGTTTTATTCTTAAAGTTTGACAGGCGGCGCAAGGCCTTGTATTTTTTTATTATGTCTAAAAAACAGGGGTCTTTTTTAGCCCTTAATCAAGGGCATGTTGCCCGTATTTGAACAGGAGTTATCCATGAATTTCATCGAAGAGGCTAATGCCGCCCTGCAGGACATGGACCTGTCGAATCCGGATCTGGTGGGCAGCGCGCCCTACGCGCGGGCCGCGGCTATTTTGTGTCAGGCCGCCTATGCCGAAGACGTCGTCGGGGAAGACCTTGGACAGACCTTGAGCCTTCTCGTACTCCTCGCCGCCCAGACCGAGGAGCCCCGCATAGAGCCGGCCATCGCCCATATCATAAAAAGATCCGGCATCGGCCCCGAAGACGAGGCGGTGATCATGAAGCAGGTTCTTCTCTTCAACCGGGGCTATTATTACGAGAATGTCGGCAAGCCCGACATAGCGGAGATTTATGTGGCAGAGGCCGCGCAGAATGGCCACCCTGAATCGCAGGCTGTGCTTCAGGCGATCAGAGACGCCGGCGCGCAGGTAACGGAAGAAGAATTGAAGGCAATCTCGGCGCCCGGCACGTCAGGGCCCGGTACGCCGCGCTACGGCATGTAAGGCCGCCGAATAAGACCGCCGAAATCCCGGCTTTTGGTTTTTCACTTTAAAGATATACCGGATTATTTCCCGGAGGCGGCACGCTTGACGAAGGCGCGGTCACAGTAATGGCAGACCACGCGGTCACGCACATCGAACGAGTACCAGACCACCGGGTGACCCAGGGCACCGCCCCCGCCGTCGCAGGAGACGCTGTCAGCGTCGTTTTCAATGATTATGACTTCCGGGGCAGCGGCGCGTTTCATTTTTACCTTTTATTCTTTAATTTCAGCTAGGTTTAAAGTTGGCACTACAAAGGCTCTGTGGCAAGGGGGTGCCGCATCATGCCGTCCGACCTGACAAACCTTCATTTTACCGATAATCCGGCCCTCCGGAGCCGTCCGGACCACTATGTCGCCATCACAGTGGATGTCGCCAAAATCATGAAAAGCTGGCGCAGTTCCCTCTTCGCCTTTGAATGGATGTTGCCCGACGGCCGTCTGAAAAGCTGCGAAGAGCTGCCTGCCGGTGAACAGGCCAGGCGCGCCGCCGTCGAGGCCAGTCTTCGGCAAGGCCAGCCGCTGGAAAAACCTATTCTGGGTATCGGCATGATGGATAACGTAGAGATCGGCGCCGGACGCGCCGTCTTTCTGACCCTGGCGGCACATGGCCTGAAAACCATGCCCGTTCATATTCCCAAAACGCACCAGAAGGAATTTTCACCTTTTCTGGCATGAGGTCTTTTATATGGTGAAAGCCATGATAGGTTGAGAGACATGATATCGAATGACCGCCGCAGCGAAAGCGGAAACGCGCTCTTTTATATCCTAACCGCCATTATCCTGCTCGCGGCTGTATCCTACGCCGTATCGCGCAGCAATCGCGATATATCCGGCAACCTCAGCGAAGACCGCACCCGCATGCTGGCCACAGAGATCATCGATTACACCGACACGGTCAAACAGGCCTGGGCAAAATTGCGTTTATCCGGCGTGGCCATTGAATCGCTGAGCTTTGCCCACCCCAACGACATCATGAACAATTACGGCCCCTACGGCGCCCATCCGGCATCCGAAATATTCAACCCTGCCGGCGGCGGAGTGATCTTCAAGCCGCCGCCGGCTGATGCGCTGGATGAATCATCCCCACAATTCGCCATGGGCCAGGATTACTGGTATGGCACAGATTCACAGATTCTCGATGTCGGAACGACCTGCGGCTCCAACGCCTGCAGTGACATGCTGGTCACCGCGTTTCCCCTGAAACAAAGCGTGTGCATCCAGATCAACAAGCTCGTGGGCATCGACAATCCTGGTGGCCTGCCCCCTGAAGGAAGCGGCCTTATATATGGCGCGCACGGCGGCTTCGGCACCGGCTGGGGCTATTCCGGATACGTTCTGGGTGTTGACGATCCCGCGCTGGACATGTTCGCGGGCAAGCTGACTGGCTGTTTCAAGGAAACCTATTCCACGAATTCGTACACATTTTATCAGGTACTGCAGGCGCGCTGAAAGCGCATCTTCTCAGGGCGATGCCGGCCCGAGCGGGTGAAGCGAATCTATCCATTTTTTCAGCTCTCCGACCCGGTCACCCGTATTGGCCAGTTCAAACTGCCAGAACGGATTCATGAAATAATTGCGACGCATTGCGTCCGTTTCAGGAATCGGCTTGTGCTTTGCGGCTATGAAGTCCTCTACCGGCTTGAAGGGAGATGCGAAAGACGGATCGAGACTTTTCAGCTTTCCTTCCGCGTGTATGTATTTGATGAACGCAGCATAGGCATCGATCGGCTCAATCTCGCTGCCGTGCGCAACCAGACGACCACCATAAGTATCAAATAAAATCTTGTTCATCTTCCAGGAGGTCAGCATTTCCTCGGCGATTCGGCTTTCGGTTGCCGCGACCACGAAGCGATATTGCTCCGGCAGGCTGGCGGTGTGTTTTTGCCGCTCTTCATAGAACTGCACGCTGGTGCTGACGGCGTTCAGAGTGTCTTTGAGTTTTTTCTCGTCGCTAGGCTTGTAATGGTTTTTGGCCAGCGACTCCTCGATCAGCGCCTTGGCCTTTTTGTCGGCCTCGTAGCTGGTATCCATGGTGCCGGTAAAATGCGCACGGTATTTTTCGATATCCTCCGGGCTGGGCTTGAGCGCCGCCTCTCCGAATTTATGAACCAGGGCGCGCTTCCATATCTCCGCGCGCAGAGTCGCAAGGTTGCGGGCATCGGTCTTTTCCAGAAACTTCTTGATCTGGCGATCGCTGAGCTGGCGTAGTTTAGGAAAATCATCGCTTTTAAGATCGATCTGCTCCTGGCAGATTTTTTCACCGAAAAGCTCGGCCAATGCTGTGCAGGTTGCAGGGGCAGGCGCTTGTGCTGCCGCCGCCTCGGCGGCGGGAGCAGGCGTGGACGCCTGCGGCGCCTCCGCCCGGGCACCGTCCGGAAACAGCAGCATGAGGGCGGCCACAGGCAGAAGAATTCGTCTCACAACGCCCGCAATTGCCCCAGAATAAAACGGCCTTGTGCGCATTTTTATCTTTCTCCGTCGCCAGACAAGCTGTCAGGCATGATGGTAGAGAGCCTCTGCTTTGTAAAGGCCCCGCCCCTGGCCCGGCCCCCAAACTGGTGTTTAAAGACTTGATTCCCGGTAGCTTTTGCGTCATTCATGAGGGCAACAAGGAGTGCGAATTATGGGCCTTTCCCGGCTTCTGGGCGTTCTTTCGCCGGTTCATATATCGCTGGTCACGCTGCTGAGCGGCGCGAAACTGGCCGGTACTGATCCTGCCGGAAATAAATATTTCAGTGCCCGGCCCCGGCGCGGCTACAAGCGGGAACGGCGCTGGGTCATCTACAACGGTACGCCTGAGGCCAGCAAGGTGCCCCCGGAATGGCATGGCTGGCTCCATCACCAGACAAACGTTCTGCCGCCCCCGGCCACGGCTGAATCCTTCCGCCAGCCCTGGCAGAAACCGCACAGCCCGAACATGACCGGATCGGACGGCGCCTACAGACCGCCGGGGCATGTTTTGTCCGGAAGCCATCGCGCGGCCGCGACCGGCGATTATGAACCCTGGACACCATCCGAATAACCATCTGAAAAAAGACCTGCAATTTAAAAGACCTGGAGAAGAGAAATGAAAAGAAGCGTTGTTGAAACCGTACTTGGAGCCGTCGTGCTCATTGTTGCCGGATTCTTCCTGGTCTTCAGCTATAACACCGCGAACGTCAAAAGCGTCAGTGGCTATGAGGTAACGGCGGATTTCTCTGGAATCGGCGGACTGGCCGTGGGCGACGACGTGGAAGTAAGCGGCGTCAAGATAGGCTCCATCACCAACGTTTCCCTTAACCCCGAAAACTATCTCGCCCGTGTGCACATGAGCATCGACCCCTCGATCAAACTGCCTGATGACACGGCCGCACTGATCAGCAGCCAGAGTCTTCTGGGCGGCCGCTATCTGTCGCTTGAGCCGGGATCCTCCGAGGAGACTCTGCCGCCGGGCGGCCACATCCAGTATACGCAGGCGCCACAAAATCTTGAGCAGCTCCTGGGTCAGTTCATCTTCAGCATGCAAAAAGGCAAGGATGACAACGCAGCGGAAGGAGAAGCGGGCACCGCAAAGAAACCCGCCCGCAGCATGGCTTTGCCGACAGGGCCGAAAACAGACGCGCCCGAGACCGATGACAGCGAAACCTACTAAAAAAACATTTCGTATTTTCATTACGATTATCGCCCTGATTTTCTGCGTGGGGATGGCCGCTCCTGCACGGGCGGAGATGATTGATTTTCCCGTCATCAAGCTGCGCTCGCTGGATAAAATCACCGCACGCACCATGACCTTTGAAGCGCGGGTCGGCAGCACTGTCAAATTTGGGCCGCTTTATATCAAGATTCAGGCGTGCCGCAAGACGCCGCCGATCGACCAGCCGGAATCGGCGGCTTTCCTTCAGATCTGGGAGGTCACGTCGCAAAGCGAATCGAAGTGGGTATTCAGCGGCTGGATGTTCGCCTCCTCGCCGTCGCTCTCCTCGATGGACCACCCGGTCTATGACGTCTGGGTGATCGACTGTCTGGAGAGAAAATCGACCGATCCCGTCCCGCCGCCGGCACCGGCAACTGCGCCGTCGCCCGGCAGGGACTTGCTGGAAGAAAATGAGGGCAAAGCCCCGGATCCCGGAACCGGGGTAACGGCCGTAACCGCACCACCTCCGGCAGCCACGGCAACAGCCACGGCACCGGTGCCCACCATAACGGCACCTGCGCCGGAACCTGAGCCCGCGCATCCTTCAGAAAGCCAGACCGAACTGCCGGCAATCAACGACACCGAGGCGCCCCAGGACTAGGCTCCGCGAAGCTGCGTTTCTTTAGAAGGGATTACGGGCTGACAAAAACCGGGCCGGAAGCCGTGGCCGCTTTCGGGGCAGGCGTTTCCGTGACCGGCGACGAACCGATGACCGGCGAGGCGCTAAACGAAAAGGCACTGGCGGCAGACGACGCCATGCCGCGCGTATCGAGGATGCGGCTGGCAAAATCAGACATGAGTGTTACATCGACAATCATAGTCTCGCCCGTTCTCTAATGGATAAGTCCATGTTAACAAACCCTTAAAATTATGTCAACAAAACGTTAAGGGGGCTTTATTATTCTTTTGTTTTCAAGTGGTTGAGATATTCACGAATCAGCGATAATTGTTTCAGGCCGGACCAGGACTTAAGGGTGAAATCGGCCGGATCATGCCGGGCCGCCGCCAGCCGTTCCCGGTAAACCGCCCGGGGAACCTCGTACACACCGAACTGGCGCAGATGCTCGTTGATAAACTGCGTATCAAGCACGCTGAACCCTCCCTTCCACAGACGTGCGCATAAATGGACAAGCGCGATCTTGCTGGCATCGCGCCGCCGGGAAAACATGCTTTCGCCGCAGAACACGCCGCCCAGCGCCAGGCCGTAAATGCCGCCGGTCATCCTGTCTCCCTGCCAGCATTCGACGCTGTGCGCGTGGCCTGCACGGTGCAGGTCCACGAACAGATTGCGTATGCCTTTGTTGATCCATGTACTGGCGCGCTCCTCCGTCCGCGCGGCACAATGATCAACGACATCTGCAAATGCGCTGTCGATACGAATTTCATAGTCCCCTTTCAAAAGCGTCTCGCGCAGCCGGCGCGGGACATGCAGCGTGTCGATGGGCAGCTGCCCGCGCTGTGTCGGGTCGTACCAGAAAAACTCATCCGCTTCAGCATTGTCGGCCATGGGAAAATAGCCGAGCGCATAAGCCGCCAGTACGTCGTCGGGACTGAGTTCATCCTTATCCATGATCTGATATTAATGGAAAAGAGCGCGGCAGGGGCGGTTTTTTAATCAGGGAATCGGCGCGGGGGCTTTGATTTCCTTTTCCAGCACTGCTTTAATTCCCCGCTCCTCCAGGAATTGTTCCCGTGTATCGTGGGGATAAAGACCGCGCATTTCATGATGCCAGCTTTCATAGGCATTGTCGCACGCCGCCAAGTCGTAAGGATCGAAACCGATCAGCATCTCTATCTGCTGCTGTGCTTCTTCTGCCCGCCGAGCCGCGCGTTTTGTCCGTTCTTCGGTAACAAGATCCCAATTGGCGGCAATACTCCTGTCATTAATGCCGCTAACCAGGCACTCCGTCGCAGCCGCCGCCCATGAAGGGGGGTCGCTATTGTGAAAACCGACATGCTGTATCACATTGATCAGGTTTTCCGGCAGCTCTTCGATTTCCATCAGCGAATGCTCGGATCCGTCTTCTGATTCAAGGCTGACGATGTGATGACCCCGAACGGCGCAGGCATGGGTATAGCCGCCGACACAATTTCCCATCCGTTCTCCTTCCGCCTGCAGTTCCCGCGTGGAAATCAGCGCCTTTGCTTTCACGCCGCCGGGCAGGGTCATGGGGTGAATCAGCGGCGCCCATTCATACTCCCCCTCCAGGCGACATGTGCGCGTCTGCAGCCGTCCGGCCCGTTCGTGCCAGCGCTGCGCCATGTTGAACAGCCGGGCCAGGGAGAATCCGTTGTAAACGAGGGCACTGACCCGCCCGCTTAAAAGACCTCGGTACGCCGGGTTGCAATTCGTCCACTGCTCCAGCTCGTTTGGGAATCCGGCGTCTGTCTGTCTGGCCCGGTGCAGGATCGCGGGGATGACAATGGGATTCGCCGCCGCCTTGAAAAAATGCAGCAGGTTACTCCCTCCGCCGAATCCTTCAAGACCGATGGACTCTCTGTTCACCGCAAAACTTTCTTGTACGCTGACGCTGGGTTTCAGAATGTGGCCGGGGAACCCTTCGCCGCCACGGGGCAGACGGGCAAACTCGTTCACGATCTTATCGAACGGTTTTCCTGTCGCCTGACAGAGCGCTTCCAGATGCCGCTTTATTGAGTAAAGACCATGCCATTCCTTGTGGTCACGCGGGCGCCACTCACGCGGCAGGGCCTCCGCTACCGGGAAAGCCGAGACAATATGCGGCAGTACAGGATTAACTTCCTCTACAAGGCCGTCAAAATCCTTGCGCGTCTTGCCGCGCAGCCAGCGCACAAATTCTATGCTTACGGGTTTATCTGCATTCGGACCCCGGCAACCATTTCCCCGCTTGCCAAGGAATTCCGACAGCACCGCGACGCGCGGCGCGCCGGAATCGAGAGCCGCCGTCAGGCCGTCGAAATATCCTTTATAGTCGGACAGAAAAACGATCAAACCCGGCCATATGCTGAGCGTATCCTGGCGGTTGCGGATCGCTTCCGGCGATGCGGCCGGAAGACGCTTTTCTCCGGCGAACTCCTTCATCTCATGGCGCGCGCCGGTCAGCCATTCGTAAGCCGGCAGGGCATACATATAATCGGCGACGGCAACAAGCCTGAGCGCCCGCTGATCCAGATGCCGTACAAATTCAAAAAACGCCCGGCGTGCTTTAGTCTGATCAACGTGCGCCGCCCATTCCCGAAGTTTTTTCAGCTTTGTTCCTTCAGGGCTTTTTGAATAGCGGTGATTTTCGTCAATGCCAAGGATCTCCGCGACCCTCTCGCAAAGATCTTCGCCGGCGTTCTGGCCTATATTTTTTAACTCTGTGGCGAGCCACTTCTTCGAGGGCTCATGCCTGTATCCGCCGCGGCACATATGCTGTGAGCCAAAATCCTCGGTCTGTATGGCGCTGCCCAGATCCAGCGTGGAAAGCGCGCACAGCGACTCCTCGTAAAGCGGCTGTTCCCGGATGGTAAACAGAGCGTTCGTTTTATTGAGCGCGAAGACAAGCCGGGTCTGTATGTCATCCTTCCAGCCATGGCTGCGGTAAAAAAGATTCAGAACCGCATTGCTCCGGTTTTCATCCTGATTGTCGTCCACCGCCACATGATGATCGTGGGCCCGGTCCCAGTCTTCATAGGCCCGGCGCAGACAGGCCAGCACAGCCTCGTCCTGAATCCCAAATTCCTCCCGCGCCCAGGTCTCGATGACGGACGCCTCGGCCTTGCGGGAGATAAGTGTTTTTGCCTTTTTTGCCACGCGCTTCCCTTAATTTCGGGAAACACCATAACAAAATACGTGCAATTATGTCAAATTTAGCCCTGTCGGGGGGGGGTCAGGCCTGTTTGCGGCGGGCGAGGTTCTTTTCCAGCCAGTGGATATTGTAGTCGCCCTCAATGAACTCGGGCTGCTCCAGAATCCAGTGATGAAGCGGAAGCGTCGTCTTGACCCCGTCGATAACCGTTTCGACAATAGCCCGGCGCAGGCGGCGCAGGGATTCCTCCCGGTTGCGCCCGTGAATGATCAGCTTGCCAATCATTGAATCGTAATAAGGCGGGATCGTATAGCCGGTATAGATCGCCGAGTCGAAGCGCACGCCGAGACCGCCCGGTGCGTGAAACTGCCGGATCGTGCCGGGAGACGGCATGAACGTGTCCGGGTCTTCGGCATTGATGCGAATCTCGATGGCATGACCGCGAAAACGGATATGATCCTTGTTCAGGGTCAGAGGGTGGCCGGCGGCCACGCGAATCTGTTCCGCGATCAGGTCGATTCCAGTGATCATTTCCGTCACCGGATGCTCCACCTGGATCCGCGTGTTCATCTCCATAAAGTAGAACTTGCCGTCCTCGTACAGAAACTCGATCGTGCCTGCGCCGCGATAGCCCATCTTGCGGACTGTGTCCGCCGCCAGCGTGCCGATGGCGCTGCGCTCTTCATCCGTCAGTGCGGGGGACGGCGATTCCTCAATCAGCTTCTGGTGACGGCGCTGGATTGAGCAGTCGCGCTCGCCCAGATGGATGGCGTTGCCGTGCGTGTCGCCGAATATCTGTATTTCTATATGGCGCGGACGCTCAAGATACTTCTCAATGTAAACCGTGTCGTCGCCGAAATTCGCCTTGGCTTCGGCGCGCGCCGTGGAATAGGCTTCCTTGAATTCTGATTCCTTGCGCACCACCTTCATGCCGCGGCCACCGCCGCCGGACGCCGCCTTGATCAGAACGGGATAACCCGCCGTTTTTGCAAAAGCAATGCCGTCCTCGACGCTTTCCACCGCCCCCGCTGATCCGGGAACGACCGGAAGCCCCAGCGCGGACACCGTCTGCTTGGCCACGACCTTGTCGCCCATCGCGGCAATATGTTCGGGCTTAGGCCCGATAAAAACAAATCCGTGTTCCTCGACCATGCGGGCGAACTGTTCGTTCTCCGATAAAAATCCGTAACCCGGATGAATCGCATCCGCGCCCGTGACCGTCGCCGCGCTCAGGATCGAAGGGATATTCAGATAGCTGTCCTTAGCGGCGGGCGGGCCGATGCACACGCTTTCATCCGCAAGGCGGACCGCCATGGCGTTGGCATCGGCGGTCGAATGCACGACAACGCTGGCGATGCCCATTTCGCGGCAGGCGCGAATGATGCGCAGCGCGATTTCTCCCCGGTTGGCTATAAGAATTTTTTTGAACATTGCGTTAAGCGCGCTCTATTCAATGACCATGAGGACGTGGCCAAATTCGATCGGCTGGCCGCTTTGCACCAGGACCTGACTGACTATCCCGCCTTTTTCCGCCTTGATCGGATTCATGACCTTCATGGCCTCGATGATCAGAAGCGTATCACCGGCCTTGACCGTATCGCCTTTCTTCACGAAGGGCGGAGCGCCGGGTTCGGGCGCGAGATAGGCCGTACCCACCATCGGCGCGATGACAGCGCCGGGATGTTCGGTGGCAACGGCGGACGGCGGCGTCGTGTTGGCCTGTTGCGGCGCGGCCGGATCAGCCGTCATGGGCGCCGAGGAAAGGGCGACGCGCGGACTCCCGGCGATCAGGCCGCCCTTGTTCACGCGGATGACCTGTTCGCCCTCGACGACCTCAATCTCGCTCAGGCCTGTTTCTTCCAGAAGCTTCGCCAGCTTACGGATGGCGCTCTCATTTATTTTCATAAAAATTCTCTTGCCGGTTGACGGAATTGCTTTTTCTAATGAAACCGCACGGGAAAGTCAAAATATCAGGAAGCATCATGAACCGCGCGGCCCAGATGTTCAAGGGCCTGCATGTAACCGTCAACGCCCTGACCAACAATGCTTTTTTCCGCCAGCGACGCGACATAGGAATGGTGGCGGAAGGGCTCCCGGCGCGAGGGGTCTGAAATATGGACCTCGACCACCGGCATCTCAACCATCTTTAGCGCGTCATGAATAGCGATCGAGGTGTGGGTGTAGGCGCCCGCATTCAAAATCAGGCCGATATAGGAGCCGCGCGCGCGCTGGATCCATGTGACCAGCGTACCTTCGTGATTGGTCTGGCGAAAATCAATCCGCAGGCCGAGCGCCCGGCCTTTTTCACAGCACATGGACCGCACCTCGGCCAGCGTTGCCTTGCCGTAAATGTGTGGCTCGCGCACACCCAGCATATTGAGATTGGGGCCGTTGAGAATAAGAACCGCCGGCTGCAAAAACACTCTGGAGAACATGGTACAGCTACCGCTTCTCTTTCTGCGCCTGACGGACCACCTGCTCAAGATCATCCAGACTGGGCAGGCTTTCGGCCGTCGCCGCAAAAATCACGCCACCCGCGATGAATGTCGGCGTGACGCCGATCCCCAGAACTTCAGCAGCCTTGACCACTTTGATCATGTTGGCCGCCACTTCCGGGGAATCCATATCCTTCATCATCCGGTTGTAATCCAGCCCTTCTTCCTGTGCGATAGTCTTCATTTCCTCCGTGGCGACCGGCTCGGTGCGTGTCATGAGGCGCCTGTGCATGGACAGGAATTTTCCCTGGCGCGCGGCAGCCAGAGCCATCCGCGCCTCGCTGATCGAGGGCGGGCCGAAAATGGGGAGATGGCGGTAGATGATTTTCACATCGGGATGGCGCTTGACGATTTCCTGCACCAGAGGAAAGGTGTCCCGGCAGGCGCTGCAGCGATAATCAAGTATCTCGACTATGACCGCGTGCGCGTCTTTTGGCCCTTCACCCTGGCTGTCCGGTACGTCATACAAAGAATCCATGGCGTGCTGAACATTCCATACGCGGTAGCCGTAAAGCCCCCCGGCAAGAATAATGGCGACGCTCAGAATCCTGAGAAGCATGCCCGGCCCCGGCCTTTACTCGTCTTTGGTTTTTTCTTCAGGGGCCGTCCCTGAATTACCGCCGGCGCGGGCGGCGCGCGTATCGGCCACAGCCTTCTTCATATTGTCGTATCCCATATAGCCAGGCGCAAGTATGTCACCAATAATAAAAGCGGGCGTGCCGCGAATGCCCAGGTCGCGCGCAACCTCCAGGCTTTTCTCGATTGTCTGCCGGATTTCCTTGTCTTCCTCGGCATCCTTGGCAAGCTTTTCGACATCAAGGCCAACAGCTTTGGCCACTTTTTCAAATGTTTTGCGGTTACGCGGGCCCACATCCTTCATCAGCGCTTTATGGAACTCGAAATATTTTCCCTGCTTGGCTGACGCAAGGGACCAGCGCGCGGCATCCATTGAGGTCTCGCTCAGGATCGGCATTTCATGAAACACGACATGCACGTTCTTATCCTGCTCGACGATCTTGACGACATCTTCCACGGCATGCTTGCAGTAACCGCAGTTATAATCAAAGAATTCGACGATCGTGATGTCGCCCTTGGGGTTGCCTGCGGCGGCTGCGCTTTCCGAGAATATAAAATCCTTGTGTGTTTTTATCCGGCTTTCAAACTGTTTTTGCTGCATAGCCTGCTGATCACGCTGATAGGCATCCAGAGCGTCAACGATGATGCCGGGATTCTTGAGAAGGTAATCCTTGACCAGAGCCCTGACCTCATCCTGCTGATTCTTCGTCAGCGCGTCTTCCGCTGCGCGGACCGACGACGCGGAAATCAACAGCGCCGCAGCACACATAAGCATGACCGCAAATGCCCTGAAAAAATTTAAGACAGCGGGGGATGTTTTGGGGGCAATAATCACGCTCTGGTCTCCTTGGTCTGGTGAATAAGGATTACACACTATAAACGACGCTCGGGCATTAGTCTTTTTTATCGTTCTGTTCGACATAAGACAATATGTCCTGCGCCCGCAACCAAGCACGCGAGCCTTTTTGAAGACCTGAACGGGCAGCCTCCGCCTGCTTTTTCGCATAATCAACCTGTTTATTCAGAAGGGCCTCTTCCGCCAGATAGAGCTTGGCCATGGGCTCCTGACCCTTGCGGCCATAAGCCGTGGCCAGCAGGTGAAACACCCGCGGCGAATGCGGCTCATCCCGCGCCGCGCGGTCAAGATTCTGAACTCCCTCCTCCAGCCGTTCGGGGTGGCCGTCTGATCTTTCAATCAGGGCGCTGGCATAGGCAATCCTGATGAGCGCCGCGTCGGGATCATGTTCAATGGCCTTGCGGTAAAACGGCAAAGCCTCCTCGACCCGGCCAAAATCAACCAGCATCTGCCCTTTCAATTCCATGAAGTAAGGATTTTCAGGCTGACGTTTCAGAAGGCCTTCGACTTTTTCCAGCGCCCGGCTCACATTATTCTGGCGGTAATCAGCGACGGCGCGCGCATACTCGGCGGGGAGCGAGTGGTCCGTGTCCTTGTAATCCCATGCCACGCGCTCGGGCGAAATGAATGCCCGCAACTTGGCAATAATCAGATCGTGCTGGGTCTGCCATTCGGGGGAAAGCTGGGCGTCCCGCGCGGAGGAGCGCTCATAGCCCGCACGGATTGCCTCAACCCGGTCGCGCGTGAGCGGGTGGGTGCGGATATATTCCGATTGCTGGGACGCAGGCAGTATTTCCTGTGATTCCAGCGTCTGCATGAAGGCGAGAAGCCCGCGCGCGCTCATGCCTGCCTGCTCCAGACTGCTCAGGGCCGACTGGTCAGCGCTTGATTCCTGCACGCGACTGAAAGCGAGGAGCTTGTTCAGAGCGGATGACTGCGCACCCGAGGAAACGGCCGCCCCCACGCCACCATTGCCGGTCACGATGGCAGCACCAATCCCCAGTGCCGCGCCCAACAGGCTTTCATAGGAAAGATTTTCGGATTGCGTACGCATCCGCACCAGATGACCGCCGCGTATATGGCCCAGCTCGTGCGCTATGACGCCGATGACTTCGTCCGGCGTTTTCGTTTTGTCGAGAAGACCGGTATAAATGAAAATATTCGGGCCACCGGAAACGAAGGCGTTGATATCGCTGTCCTGCACCAGGATAAACTTGACCGCCGCCGGATCAAGATCGGACGCCTTGATGACGGTTTTGGTCCATTCCTTCAAAACGTCTTCGATTTCCGTGTCGCGGATGACCAGAGGCGCGCGGTCACCAGACGCCCCGATGCCTGATGAGAGGGGCAAGGCCACAAAAACCAAAATGGCGGTAAAAAGCGCCGCCCTCTTGCGAAAACCGGAAAATAGGCGAAGATGGATCATTGATATCATTTTTTCATTCAAATATGTTGAAATCAGGGCATCGGAACCCGGCCATCTTTACGCCGTCACTATCTCACATAGGCCAAAAAAGAGACAGAGAAAGAATATGTCAGCCTTTTTTACAAATTTTTCGCAAGGCCTATACAATTACATAGACCTGCTCTGGCTCCCCGTAGCCTGGTTTACCGTTCATAAACACCAGCGGCTGAAAACCATAGCCTTCATCACAGCCTGCATACTGACCTTGCGCACGCAGGTCGAGCTTATGGATTCCACCGGGTTCGATGCGGGCTTCCTTCCCTTCTGGGATGCCAGTGCTTATTCCCGGGGCCTTATCACCTATGGTCTGGTTATCGCGCTGTTTTTGATCCTGGCCTATTATTCGCCGCGGACGGACAAGGTTGTTTTCTTCGCCGCCGCTTTAAGTATTTATATTCTGGCCTTCTGCACCTCCATGCTGCTGATGGCGCTGTAATTCGTGGGAAAGCGGTTATGAGAAAAAAGGGCGGAAAGACGACGAGGCGCGGCACGGCGCAGCGGGTAAAAACCGCCAAGGGCCGCAAGACCTCCTCGACACGCTGGCTGCAGCGGCAGCTTAACGATCCTTACGTGCACGAGGCCAGCCGGCAAGGCTACCGTTCCCGCGCCGCGTTCAAACTCAAAGAGCTCGACGAACGGGTGGGCCTTATCAAAAAAGGGATGACCGTCATCGATCTGGGCGCAGCACCTGGCGGCTGGACGCAGGTGGCGGCTGAAAAGGGCGCGCACGTCGTAGCACTGGATCTTCTGCCCATGGACCCGGTGCCCGGCACCGTATTCATCCAGATGGATTTCATGGATGACGACGCGCCCGAAGCCCTGATTGCCGCGATCGGCAGCGGGGCCGACCTGGTGCTATCCGATATGGCGCCCAACACGACCGGTCACCGCGGCACCGATCACCTGCGCATTATGATGCTGGCCGAAGCTGCCTGCGAGTTCGCCGTGCAGGTCCTGAAACCCGGCGGGACGTTCGTTTCAAAAGTGCTCCTGGGCGGCACGGAGAAGGAATTGCTGGATCGCATGAAACGCGACTTCACGACGGTAAAACACATCAAACCCCCCGCCAGCCGCAAAGAGTCGGCCGAGCAATACGTCGTAGCAACAGGGTTCAGGGGCGGCCCGTCCTAGCGCTGCGGGCGCCGTGGACGCTTATGCAGTTCATTCTCTGCGCACCGGAGAGCCTCGCCCATCGCGATATAGGTCTCATAAGGCGCCGTCATGCCGGGGCCGCGCGTATAAAGAGCCAGCTTATACGGGAAGTCGCCGCGCTTTCCGTCTTTTGTTGTCAGGAAAACGGGACCAACATGCCGTTCATTGAAAGCTCTCCTCATCGTGCGGGCAACCAGATCACGGTCCTGTCTGTTATCAAAAGAGGCGATTTCCTTAAGTTGCGGCCGACCGCTCGCCGTATATGTGCCCGGGCTTTCCGCCAGCCGCCAGCTTCCGTAGGGAACGCCAAGCTCGATGGTGGCATTGGCGAACGCGCCGGAAATGGTCGCGCGCAGCTCATCCATCCGGTCCTGGAGCCGAGCCTCGCTCACACATCCCGCTTCCCTGTATCTTGATTTTGCCACGCTCTTTCCTTCCCCTTTAAATAAGGCCTGAAAATTAAGGACTGGCGGACCCTAGCACCCCTTTTTTGGTTATGTCAATGGCCGGGCAGGGCTGGATTAATGCGCGGGGACCCTGTATCAATAGGCGTCAATATCCGGTGCCGCCAACAAGGGATTTGACATGTTCGCCAGCAAAACAGCCGCTAAAAACGCTTCCTTACGCGAAGGCCTGACCTTCGACGACGTCCTGCTGGTCCCTGCCGCCTCGGAAATCCACCCGGCCGACGCCGATACCCGCACCCGCCTGACAAAATCGATTGAGCTGAATATTCCCCTGCTCTCCGCTGCCATGGATACAGTGACAGGCAGCCAGATGGCGATTGCCCTGGCACAGGCAGGCGGACTGGGGATCATCCACCGTAACATGACAGCTGAGGAACAGGCCGAAGAGGTCCGGCGCGTCAAACGTTTTGAATCCGGCATGGTTGTCAACCCAATCACCATCAGGCCGGACGCCACGCTGGGCGAAGCGCTGGGCCTGATGAAAAATTTTCGCATCTCCGGGATTCCGGTGACGGAAAAAAACGGCCGGCTGGTCGGTATCCTGACGCATCGTGACGTACGTTTTGCCGAGAATCCGGCACAGCCCGTGCGCGAACTGATGACGGCGGAGAACCTGATCAAGGTCGTCGGCGTTGTGGACAAGGAAGAAGCCAAACGGCTTTTGCACAGACACCGCATTGAAAAACTTCTGGTCGTCGACGAGGACGGGCGCTGCACCGGGCTGATTACCGTCAAGGACATTGAAAAGTCGGACCGCTATCCCCACGCCTCGAAGGACACGCAGGGAAGGCTTCTGGCCGGCGCGGCCGTCGGCACGGGCACAACGGGTTATGATCGTGCCTCGGCACTGGCCGACGCCGGGCTGGACGTCGTGGTGATCGACACCGCGCACGGACACTCCAAAAACGTTCTCGACACCGTTCGTCGTGTGCGCGATATACGCTCCAACAATCTTCAGATAATCGCCGGAAATATCGCCACAGCCGATGCGGCGAAAGCCCTGATCGACGCCGGCGCGGACGCGGTGAAGGTCGGGATCGGGCCGGGATCGATCTGCACCACCCGTGTGGTTGCCGGCGTGGGCGTGCCGCAGCTGACAGCCATCATGGACACGGCCGAGGCCTGCGCCAGGAAAGGCGTCCCGGTCATCGCCGACGGCGGCATCAAATACTCGGGCGATCTGGCCAAGGCCATTGCCGCCGGCGCCGATTGCGCGATGATGGGCGGAGCCTTCGCCGGCACGGACGAAGCGCCCGGCGAGCTTATCCTGTACCAGGGCCGCTCCTACAAGACCTATCGCGGCATGGGGTCGGTCGGCGCGATGGTGCGCGGCTCCGCCGACCGTTACTTCCAGGCGGGCGTGACACAGGACCAGAAGCTGGTACCCGAAGGTATTGAGGGACGTGTGCCCTATAAGGGATCGGTCAGCACCGTCATTCACCAGATGGTCGGCGGATTGCGTGCCGCGATGGGCTATACAGGCTGCCGCACAATCGGCGAAATGAAAAATGTCGCAGAACTGATGAAGATGACATCGGCCGGGTATCGCGAAAGCCACGTGCACGACGTGACCATCACGCAGGAAGCCCCGAATTACCGCTCGGAAGAGTGACGCCGTGACGGGCCTGATTATCCGCCCCGCGCTCGAAAGCGACATACCCGATCTTGCCCATATACATGTGCAGGGCTGGAAAGATTCCTACGGCGGAATCGTCGATCAGGCTTTTCTCGATTCCCTCAAGAAAGAAGACCGCGCGGAAAAATGGAAAGAATGGCTGGCACAGGGTGAAAATCCCGTCCTCATGGCTTTCAGCCCGAGCGGCAGCCCGGCAGGATTCGTCAATTTCGGCAAGCTGCGCACGCCCCTGCCTGGACAATCGCCCATAAGGCCGCTTTATACGGGTGAGATTTACGCACTTTATATATTGAAAGATTTTTGGCGGCAGGGGCTGGGAACTACGCTGATGCGCGCGGCGGCGGCCGAACTCAAGGCCATGAAGCACCAGTCTTTATGCCTGTGGGTGATGGAAAAAAATATCGGGGCCGTTTCTTTCTACAAAAAGCTGGGCGGAGCGCGCTGCGGAAAGAAAGACACGCAGATCGGTCAAACGACCGCCCGGGAAATCGCCTTTGGCTGGCGCAGCACCGCATCTCTGCTTTCTCACGCCTGAGCCCTTTCTCCTAAACTCTGGACAAAGCGACGCTTTTTCAGATTCCCGTCAAAAAAGTCAAAAAAAAGCCACAATGCAAAAATAATCATCCCTATCTCTTGCACAAAGGGATTTCTATAACCACATATGTGGGGTCCCGGTACGAATGCCGGACCCCGTCTTTAATTTCAAGGAGAGACAAGACATGAAACGCATACTTTCTATTCTGACCGTCGGCTTCCTGGCCCTGGTTCCCGCCTACGCAATGGCAGAAGATGCCGCTGCACCGGCTGCTGCCATGACCGAAGCGGCTGCCCCGGCTGCCGCCATGACCGAAGCCCCCGCCGCTAAAGAAGTCAAGCTGCTGGACGGTACGGTTGTTACGATCGAAGGCGATATGGCCTTTGTTCATGACGCCAGCGGCACCAAAGTTGCCGCTCCCGATGGCGACCACGATCTGTCCGACAACACCGTCCTGACCGTAAAAGACGGCAAAGTCGTCACCTCCACGGCTACAGAAGCTGCTCCCGCCGCTGAGGAAAGCCACGAAGGCCACGAAGGCGCCGCTCAGTAAGCGCGTCTTTATCTGAATACAAACCCCCGCAAGGGCTTTATGCCGCTGCGGGGGTTTTTCTTTTTAAGGAATTGATTGCACAATTCTGTCCACTACAGTAAGCCAGACGCATGAAACCCGCCGCCCGCATTAATGAAACCATCGTCCTGCTTGAAAAAATTCAGGCAAGCCGGATACCGATGGACGCCACGATCGGCGACCATATGCGCTTTCGCCGCTATATTGGATCAAAAGACCGCGCCGCCATCGTCGAACGTCTTTACGGTATTACGCGGGCCTGGGCCCGCCTTGGCTGGTGGCTGGCGCGGGCAGGCGCTGCCGACACGCCGCGCCACAGAACCCTGGCCTGGCTGGCGCTTGAAGAAAAAATTCCGTTGGCGGAAATCGCCTCTCTGGCCAATGGCGAGCAATACGCTCCTGCCCCTCTGAGCGAGGATGAAGAAAAATTTCTGAGCCTTCTGGCCGGCCATGAGCTGACAACGCCGGATATGCCGGATGCCGTCAGGGCCGAATGTCCTGCCCGTTATGAAGAATCCCTGCGCGGGTATTTCGGCGACGATTTCAGCGAGGAAATGAACGCCCTGATGGTCCCGGCGTCGCTGGATCTACGCGTCAACACCCGCAGTATGAGCCGCGAAGAAGCGCAAAAATCTCTCAAAGCCGACGGCGTCGCTACCGATGCGACACAATGGTCGCCCTGGGGTCTGCGCGCCCGGAGCAAAGCCTTTCTTTCGAAAACAAAGGCCTTCGTTAAAGGCTGGGTCGAGATCCAGGACGAAGGCTCGCAGCTGATCGCCTGGCTGTGCGCCGCGAAGCCCGGACAGCAGGTTCTGGATTATTGTGCGGGCGCGGGCGGAAAGACGCTGGCGCTGGCAGCCGCCATGCAGAACAAAGGGCGCATCGTTGCCATGGATACGGAGGAAAGCCGCCTGCAAAAAGGGCGGCAGCGCTTTAAACGCGCGGGCGTAAGCGACATTATCGAGGTGCGGCCTCTGACCGACGAAAAAAACCGCAAATGGCTGCGTCGCCAGAAAGAGTGCTTTGATGCCGTTCTGGCTGATGTGCCCTGCAGCGGCACGGGCACGTGGCGGCGCAACCCCGATCTGCGCTGGCGTGATTTCGGGCCGACGCTGGAGTCTCTTATCACTACGCAGGCCGAGATTCTTGATAAGGTGGCCAAGACGGTGAAGCCCGGCGGGCGGCTGGTCTACGCCACCTGCTCGCTGCTGCCCGAGGAAAACGAAAAGCAGGCAGCGGCGTTTCTTGCCCGCCATCCTGCCTTTGAAATCATGCCTCTGGATCAGGCCTGGCCGGAAGGTGCGGCGCCGGATGCGGGCGACTTTATGCGTCTCACGCCCCGCCGTCACAATACGGACGGGTTCTTCGCGGCCGTTTTTCAGCGGACCGCATCATCTTCGGAAACGCCCGAATTGCCGGCCGAGGACTAAGGTTGTTAAGCCGCCGCGCTCTGTTTCTTGGCGCGCATTAACTTGGCGGCAGCGACCATATTGTTCAAAGCCGCCTCTACTTCCTTCCAGCCGCGCGTCTTCAGGCCGCAATCCGGATTTACCCAGATCTGGGCAGGGTCGATGACAGCGGCCGCTTTTTCCAGCAGGTCCGTCATTTCGCCGGCAGACGGGATGCGGGGCGAATGAATGTCCCATACCCCGGGGCCGATTTCATTGGGGTATTTGTATTTGACAAAAGCGTCGAGCAGCATCATCTGCGAGCGCGACGTTTCAATGGAGATCACATCGGCATCCAGCGCCCCGACTGAATCGATAATGTCATTGAACTGGGAATAGCACATATGAGTATGGATCTGCGTCCGATCCTCAACCCCGGTCGTTCCCAGCTTGAAGCAATCAACCGCCCATTTCAGATACGGGCCCCAGTCGCGACGGCGCAGGGGCAGACCCTCGCGGATCGCAGGCTCATCGATCTGAATGACGCCGATTCCGGCCTTTTCCAGATCCTGCACCTCGTCGCGGATCGCCAGCGCGATCTGCCGGCATGTTTCTTCCCGGCTCTGGTCGTCACGCACAAATGACCAGCACAAGATGGTAATCGGACCTGTCAGCATGCCCTTCATCGGCTTCGCGGTCAGGGACTGGGCATAGGCGGACCATTTCACCGTCATCGGCGCGGGCCGCGACACGTCTCCGAATATGACTGGCGGCTTCACACAGCGCGAACCGTAAGACTGCACCCAGCCATTCTTCGTGAAGGCAAAGCCGGAAAGCTGTTCGCCGAAGTACTCGACCATGTCGTTGCGCTCGGCCTCTCCATGAACGAGAACGTCCATATCAGCCTTTTCCTGCCAGCGCACAACGTGCTCGATCTCTTTTTTCATCGCCTTTTCATAGGCCGCTTCGTCGAGGCTGCCTTTCTTGAAGGCCGCGCGGGCCTTGCGGATTTCCTCCGTCTGCGGAAAAGAGCCGATGGATGTCGTAGGATAAGCGGGCAGGCCCAGCGCCTCGTGCTGCTGCTTGCGGCGCGTGCTGAACGGGTTTTTGCGGCGAAGCATGTCGGGGCTCACGCTTTGGACGCGTTTTTTAACGCCCTGATTGTGGATACGCGCCGAGGTGCGGCGGTCTTCAGCCACCTTATCGCTTTCTTCAAGCGCGGCGCTGATCGCGCTGCGGCCTTCGCCCAGCCCCTTGGCCAGAACAGCGATTTCATCCAGCTTTTGTCGGGCGAACGCCATCCAGCTTTTAACCCCGGCGTCCAGCACGGTTTCCTGCGTCAGGTCGATCGGGCTGTGCAGCAAGGAGCAGCTGGGGGCCACGAAAACACGATCCTTGCCCAGAGCGGCTACGGCTTTTTCGGCCAGATCGAGCGAGACGGAGAGATTGTTCTTCCAGATATTGCGCCCGTCCACCAGGCCGAGAGAGAGGATTTTATCCGCCGGAAATTTCTTCAGGGCGGGCTCAAGCTGGCCCGGCGCGCGGCGCAGGTCGAGATGAATGCCCTGCACCGGCAGACCCGAAGCCAGATCAAGATTGTCGCCAAGGGCCTCGAAATAGGTCGTGAGCATGATCTTAATATCGGGCGCGGTGGCGCGGATCAGTTTGTAGGCGGTCTTGTACGCGTCCTTGTAACGGTCTTCGAGATCGAGAGCGAGGAACGGCTCATCGATTTGCACCCACTCTGCCCCGCGGTCCCGAAGACCTTTGAGGATTTCGCCGTAAACCGCGGCCAGACCCGGAACCAGTGTGCATCGGCAATAATCCGCGCCGGCCTTTTTCCGGCCCAGCAAAAGGTAGCTGATCGGCCCGACCAGAACCGGACGGGTCATGACGCCCTCTTTTTTGGCCTCTTCAAATTCATCGAAAATCTTGGTCCCGGAAAGCCTGAAAGTCTGGTCCGGCTCGAACTCGGGCACAATATAGTGGTAGTTGGTGTCGAACCACTTGGTCATTTCCATCGCGGTGACCTTGTCGTTGCCGCGGGCCATGGCGAAATAGAGATCCAGATCGATGGCCTTGCCATCCCACTTATAGCGCGAGGGCACGCAGCCCAACAGACAGGACATGTCCAGAACATGGTCGTAAAACGAAAAATCATTGGAAGGAATGTGGTTCAAACCCGCCTCTTTCTGCATTTTCCAGTGACGCAGGCGCAGCTCACGCGCGGTGTTCAGGAGATCGTCCCGGGTACCCATACCCTTCCAGTAGCTTTCCGTGGCTTTTTTCAGTTCACGGTCGATGCCGATGCGCGGAAATCCGAGGTTGGTGGCCAGAACCATGGTCTTGTCTCCTATACTTGAAAAGGCAGCAAAATGCTGCGGAGTATTAAACCGTAAGGCCGTTGGCTTTGCAAGCCTCGGCGGTCAGATCCGCGCGGTTCAGCGTGTAGAAATGGATATGGGAGGCCCCGGCGGCAATCAGCTTCCGGCACTGCTCCGTGAGAATTTCGGCACCGACCCGCGCCGCCTCTTCCGGCCTGTCCTCAAGGCCTGCAAACCTGTCATGCATCCATTCGGGTACATTGGCCTGGCAGCTGGCGGCAAAGCGCAGCATCTTGCCGAAATCGGCAACGGGCAGCAGGCCGGGCACTATGGGCGTTCTGATTCCGGCGGCCTGCGCCAGCTCGACAAAATTCAGATACACATCGACATCAAAGAAGAACTGAGTGATGGCGCGGGCGGCCCCGGCCTCGCATTTGCGCTTTAGATTCAGGATGTCTGCCTGCAGGTCCGGCGCTTCGGGGTGCTTTTCAGGATATGCTGCAACCGATATTTCAAAATCATGGAGCGTCTTCAGGCCGGAAATCAGCTCGTTCGCATAGTGGTAATAACTGAAATCCTTGTAATTGAGCGGCGCGTCTTCCTTCGGGATGTCGCCGCGCAGCGCGACGATATGCTTTACGCCTCCGGCCCACAGATCGCGAGCGATGTCGGTAATACCTTCCCGGCTTGTGTTCACGCAGGTGAGATGCGCAGCCGTCGGAATTTTCGTTTCCTCCTGGATCCTGACCGCCATGTGCTGCGTCCAGGCCCGCGTCGATCCACCGGCCCCATACGTGACGGTCATAAATGACGGCCCAAGCACGGCCAGATCACGCACCGTATCGAGCAGGTGTGCGCGGCCGTGATCCGTCTTGGGCGGAAAAAACTCGAAGCTGACTGTGGGCCGGGTCATGACCGCCTTAAGGACAGGCGGTGCCGGTGGGAAAACTGCGGGCGGTTCAGTGCCGTGTCGCGCACGATCCGCCCTGCCCGGCGATCATGGACGGCACGGGCGAACTCGATTCCGGCGCGGTGCGGAGCTTCATAATCGACGACATCATAAAAAACGCCCGCATCGGGAAAAGGCACGGCCAACGCCGCGAGAGCCGCCAGAGCCGACGACACCATATCCCTGCTTTCTCTCTCTTCGTCCTCCACGATGGCCACCTGCACACCGTGCTCCTGCCGGATGGCGCTCGCCCGGGCCAGGGCATAGGCCAGCTGGCTATGGTCACAAGCCAGCAAAACAATGCGCGGAGATGAGCCGTTTTCCGTCGTCATGATATTACCCTTGTGTCTCGATGAAGGCTCTGACCAGTTGGGCCATGCCCTGTTCGGCCATTTTCGCGCCGTGAAGCGTCTGCTCGTGCGAGAGCGCTTCGTCGCTCATGCCCGCGCCCAGATTCGTGATCGCGGACACGCCGACGCATTTCAGACCGCAATGGCGCGCGATGATATTCTCGACCGCCGTCGACATGCCGACCGTGTCGGCGCCGATGGCGCGGGCCATACGAATTTCCGCGGGCGTTTCAAAGGTCGGGCCCATGAACTGGCAGTACACGCCCTCGCCCAGATTTTTGACGCCGGCCTTTTTCCCGGCCGCCATCAGCGTAGCGCGCAGATCCTTGTCCCAGGCATTGTCCATCGGTGAAAAGCGCGGGCCCCAGTCGTCGTCATTGGGACCGCAGAGCGCATTGAATCCGGTTATATTTATGTGATCGGTAATAGCCACAAGACTGCCCGGCCCGTATTCCGCACGCAACGACCCGGCCGCGTTGGTCAGGAACAATATCTCCACGCCCAGCGTTTTAAGCGTACGGATCATGACTTTCAGCGTGACGGCCGCTTCGTCCGGGCCTTCATATAGATGCTTGCGGCCTTTCAAAAACATCACCGGCACGCCGGCGACATGGCCGAGCCGCAGGCTGCCTTCGTGCCCGGCTACGGTCGGCTGCGGGAAGCCGGGTATATCTGTATAGGGAATAAGGGCTTTCTCTTCCAGAAGAGCGGCGACCGCCCCCAGCCCGGAACCCAGCGTCACAGCCATTTTCGGGCGGAATCCGGCGGGGAGCCGGTTTTTTATAGCCTGGGCGGCCTTCTCTATAGCTGTATTCATTGTCGCCATGGCCGTCACCATACGCAAAACAAAGGTTGAAAATCAATGAAAAACAAAAGCTTGGCTTAATGGGGGGTCAAGAAACTTGACCCCCATAAAGAATAATGGTTTTTTGCTTTGACACGCCCTCTAGATATTATGTATATTTCTGCAGCTCTTTGCTAACCTTTTGAACGAGGAATGAAAAAATGACCGCATCCGCTTTTAACAGCGCCGCCGATATCGCCGCCACCCGCGCCTCCGTGGGCAAGAGAATCGGTGAGATTATCGAAGACATCATCGGTGATTCCCGGATCCGCCAACTGTTCGATGATGCCGGTCATCATCCCGATGAGTACGCTGGCAAACCGACGGGACTCATCGCTCTGGATAAGAATGTGATTTCAAAAGATACAAAGAATGCGCTTCTGGTCGCGCAGGCCGCCGAGCGTGCTCTGACCGCTTCCCGTCAGGCCGCCCTGCTGGCTCTCAGCCATGACCGCCGCGTCGACGCAAAAGAACAACTGGATCTGACAGGCGCCGGCTTTATCGCGCATGATGACAAAGTTTTCCAGTTTGTCGGCTCCGACCGCGATCCGGCCGCCCTGAAAGAAGCACAATCAACATGGATGCTCGCGCAGCTCTATCTGAACAACGAAATCCTGGCCATTATAGAGAAGGTTGGTGGTTATCTGGAGCCCACCCCGTCTATGGGCGACGAGTATCAGGCCGGATTCATGAAAGCCGCCACGGCCCATTACGCGCTGGCCGCCGACATGCTGGAAAAGGAAGGCCACGCGGACGCCGCTGCCAAATTCCGTGCGGTCAGCACTTCTCTCAGCGCAAGCATAATCAATGACAGCGCCCCGTCACCCTCCGCCTTCGCCTCTGCGGCACTGCGTGCGGCTGAAAGCCTGGCGCAGGCCAGAGGCAGCACTGTTGGAAGCTATGGCGCCGCGCTGGAAAAACTGGAACGGCTGGCTTATGGCGCGCCGCAGGCGCCCGCTGCCCCTGCTGCTGCCCCGCAGGCACCGACGCCCAAAACACCATAATCAATCAAAACCATAATCCTCAAAAAGCCCGTTTTAACGGGCTTTTTTTATCACGGACGGAACTGTATACTCCGGCCATGATGGCGACCCAGACGACGCAAGACCCCGGCATTCACCAGCTTCACCATGACCGCCTGCTGATCCTCGATTTCGGATCGCAGGTCACGCAACTCATCGCCCGCCGCGTGCGGGAATCGGGCGTGTATTGCGAGATCTGGCCTTTCAACCAGGCCGACACCGCCCGCATCCAGGCTTTCGCGCCCAAAGGAATCATTCTCTCCGGCGGTCCGGCCAGCGTCACCGAAAAAGGCAGCCCGCGCGCCCCGGCCGCCCTGTTCCAGATGGGCCTTCCCGTTTTCGGTATCTGCTACGGCCAGCAGACGATGGTGGCGCAGCTGGGCGGCGCCGTTGAATCCGGCCATAGCCGTGAATTCGGCCGCGCCTATGTCGCGGTCGATGAAAACTCGCCGCTTCTTGAGGGCGTCTGGAACAAAGGCGCGCGCGAGCAGGTCTGGATGAGCCACGGCGACCGCGTCACGCGCCTGCCCGCCGGCTTCCGCGTCGTCGGCAAATCCGAAGGAGCGCCCTTCGCCTTTATTGCCGACGATGAGCGGCGCTTTTACGGCGTGCAGTTCCACCCCGAAGTCGTGCACACCCCGCACGGCGCGGCGCTGCTGAGAAATTTCACCCACGGCGTCTGCGGCTGCCGCGGCGACTGGACCATGGCCGCCTTTCGCGAGGAAGCCATCGCCAAAATCCGCAAGCAGGTCGGCCGGGAAAAAATCATATGCGGCCTCTCCGGCGGCGTCGATTCATCGGTCGCCGCCGTGCTGCTGCATGAGGCCATCGGCGACCAGCTGGTCTGCATCTATGTCGATACCGGCCTGATGCGCGCGGGCGAAAGCGAACAGGTGACGCAGCTTTTCCGCCACCACTACAACATCCCCCTGATCCACGAGGACGCGTCGGACAAATTCCTCAAGGCGCTGGAAGGCACGAGTGACCCGGAAATGAAGCGCAAGCTGATCGGCACGCTGTTCATAGACGTGTTCGAGATGGTGGCAAAGCGCGTCGCCGGGCAGGACGGAAAGGCGGCCGGATTCCTGGCACAGGGCACACTGTATCCCGATGTGATTGAATCGGTGAGCTTCACGGGCGGCCCCAGCGTCACGATCAAAAGTCATCACAATGTCGGCGGCCTGCCCGAGCGGATGAAGCTCAAGCTGGTCGAGCCGCTACGCGAGCTGTTCAAGGACGAAGTCCGCGCCCTGGGCATCGAGCTGGGCCTGCATCCCGATTTTGTGCGCCGGCATCCCTTCCCCGGCCCGGGCCTCGCCATCCGCATTCCCGGCGAGATCACGGCCGAGAAGCTGGAGATCCTGCGCAAGGCCGATTCCGTTTACCTTGAGGAAATCCGCCGCGCCGGCCTTTATGACGCAATATGGCAGGCTTTTGCCGTGCTGCTGCCCGTGCGCTCCGTCGGCGTAATGGGCGACGCGCGGTCTTACGATTACGTCTGCGCCCTGCGCGCCGTCACCTCGACCGACGGCATGACAGCCGAGTCATATCCCTTCGATCATGAATTCCTGAATCGTGTCTCCACCCGCATCATCAACGAGGTGCGCGGTATCGGCCGCGTCGTCTACGACATCACGTCCAAACCCCCGGGGACGATTGAGTGGGAGTAAGAATATGAGCTCATATTCGGAAGACCACATCAGCAATCTTGCGATTTTAAATGAAAATTTGAAAAAGAAAAAACTTTCTATTTTCGAATCTAGCTACAATCACCTGATTTTTGGAAGTTTCATTTTAATTGTTGGCACTTCCAAAAAGAGATCAAAGTTTGTTTACGATGGAAAAGAAGGGTGGCTGACGATTAGCCAAAGCGAATTTTCAAACACAAATTCGCCAGCGCAGTGGAATGAAATAGAACAGAAGCCTATTGAGCGATCATTGCTGTTTCCTGAAATCGAAAAGCGTAGTCTGGAGCTGATTTAAAGAGACGGTTGATCGGGAATGACAAAAATCAAGGTAGAAACCTCCGAGTCAATCAAAGAAGGTGCGTTTACCAAGCGCTTGGCGGATTGTGTGATTCTTACGCAAGATGGCAAAATCCTAATGCAGCAACGTCCCGAAAACTGGGGTAACCATGCTGGCGTCTTGAATATCTTTGGCGGTCACGTTGAAGATGGCGAGAGCATTATGCAATCACTCGTCCGTGAATTGCATGAGGAGTTAGGGGCGCAAGTAAACTCCGATGATGTTGTTTTTCTAGGCGCGGTCAGCGAAGAAGATACCAACTACACAGAACTCGTTCATGTACATTTTTGGCACGATAAACAAGGCACGATTACAGGATGCTATGAAGCAGAGGAACGACGCTTTAATACTATCGAAGAGGGGCTGGCACATCCAAAAATCATGGATTATGCGCGCTGGGCCCTGCAGGAATGCCGGCGCCGGGGCCTTATCGGGACGGAGTGATTCTTATTCTGTGCTCCTGTATGGAGGGCACGACCCGGCAACCGTTCTCTCTCACCTGATTCAGGATCTCATTGACGAGCAGCGTCTGCGCCAGACCGGACACGCCGGGATCGGCCTTCATCAGGAAAACGCGGGCAAAGTCGTTATCGGCTGAATAGCGATAGTCGATTCCGCTGTCCTGAACAGGCGCCCGCTCCTTCCTCAGTATCACGGTATTGCCATCGGCCACACAACTCTCGAGATATTCCCGGCCATTTTTCAGGGCGGCTTCAAAATTTTCAGCTAAAGACATGGTTTTTCCTTTCGGTCTTTTTATCTTTTGAAATCAAAAGACGCGAGACTCACTTTTTTTCCACCATTAGCTCTGGCCTGTGCCAGGCAGCTGTCCATGATGGCCTCCAGCGTTTCCTGATCGCCGCTTTCACAGTGAGGCTTGAGCTTGTCCCACATGGGTTTGCCCACTGTGATGTTCAGCTCCTTGAAAAAAGAACGCAGGGAGCGGACGGCCGCCGGACCCTCATGCGCCGCTACATGGGTGAGAACGGCTTCCCGGAAAGGGGCGGCCGCTGAAAACATTTTTTTCAAAGGGCCGGTGAGCGGGCCCGGTTTCGTGTGCGCAGGCTTTTTTGCCATGGCTGTATCTCCCTGTGATCTTCTGATTCCTATCTTTAACATCCCTTGATATGAAAACACAAGGAGGGGGTTTTTGTTCGGTTCAGCGCGTTAAGGCCGGGCTCGGCCCGCTTTCAGGGTAAAACACGCCCCGGACGCGGCCGCCGCCCTGGGCCGGGCTGCCGATCATGGTGCTGACATTGGTGGTCAGATTGACTTCAGCCTTGTCGCCTTCGAGCACGTTGGGGCCGCGGCTGATTTTCACATGACCGGTCAGGGTGGCGATGTTGCTGGCCGCCTCATAGATGCCTTTGTCTCCGCTGACGGTTTCCGTGGCCGTGATAATGTTCACGTGATTGTCTGCCGACAGGCGGCTTAAGCGCCGGGCGCCGTCCGTCCCCTGCGTGAACCAGGCCGACATGCTTTCTGCCGTGAGTGTGTCGGTTCCGCGCACGGCACGCGCGGCCCCGTTCGCCGTCAGCCGGCCTTCGGTCACGTAATACTCGAAACTGTCACGCGCGGTGACAACCTGCTCCGGCGAGCGCAGGCTTAAACCGTTGCCGGTCATGACGGCTTTTCCGGTTTTGACGTCATACACCGCCTTGTCGCCTTCGGCGATATTACCCTGCGATTCAATTATCACACCGCCTTCGGCCGTGAGCTGCTGGATATCGAACGAAGACGAAGCCGTCTCGGCATAGGCCGCCGTGATGACGGCAGCCTTGATCGTCACATCGCCCTGCTTTACGACGACGCTGCCGCGCGCGACAAATTTTTTATCGTTACGGTGCCATTCCAAAGTCTGGTCAGCTGTGATTTCCAGCGGTTTTTCCGCCGCCGCCGGCGCGGCCGGAGCTTGGGCAGGAACTTGTACAGGAACGGGGGCCGAAACTTGCGCAAACGCCGGCGCCGCATAAAAAACAAGGGCAAAAAGCAGGACGGAAATAATTTTCATCACAGCCCCTTCACCGTGTGGTTCAGTACAAGGCGTGCCGGGCCCGTGAAAACCAGAAGCTGTGAATCCTTATCGGCAGTCAGTCCGGTCGCCTCCAGAGTCCCGGCCGGGCCGCGGCCCGACACCGGCCGATCGGACCAGGCCTGCCGCGTCTTCATGTTGACCATGAGTTTGTCTGTGCGGAATTCGTAACCCTGATCGTGAAAAAGTTTGACGGCGCCCTGCAGGATCAGCGCGCCGTCCGCACGCCGGTATGTGCCGGAAGCTGCCTCTGCCGCCAGCCAGGTGCCGCCCTTCATTGTGATGTCGGCCATAGGACGTTCCAGCACGGCGATATCGGGATCGGCACCGCTTTGCACAGCGCGGCGGGCCGTAACCGAGAAAGGCTGGCCGCTCTCGTCTTCGCCTTCGAAGCGGGGATTGAGGAGTTCATTGCGGCCGACGCCCGGCGGCGCGGATGCAACATCCCCGACAGGCGCCATTGTTTCCTCCACCGACGGCCACGCCATCACAAGCCCCAGCAGCGCCACAGCCAGCAAGGGGAGGATCAGGCGCATCCAGCGCACAAAGCGCGTATAGGTCGTGCCGGGAAGAGCGCGGGCCAGCGCCGGCTGGTCCCAGAAGCTTTTTTTACTTTTATCCTGATCGGTCATGCGACCCCGGCGCGCAGGCAATCCTGCAGCCGGATCAGCCCGGCCAGACCGCCAGCCTGATCGACAACAACCAGGCTGGTCAGGTAGTGCCCCGGTGTGCGCGTCATCAGATTGACCGCTTCGGCGGCCAGTGCGGCCGATGAAATCGTTTTGGGGTTTTTCGACATGATATCGCCGACCGTTTTCTTCAGAAGATCGGGGCCCATATGGCGCTTCAGATCGCCGTCCGTAACAATGCCTTTAAGGAGCCGGGCGTTCTTTTCATCGACAGCTAGAACGCAGCCCAGATTTTTTTCGGTGAGAACCAGCAGCGCCTTGTCCATCGTCATGCCGCCTGTGACCAGCGGCAGGCCCTCCAGCCCGGTCATTATATCGGCGACGCTGAGCAGCTTCGCCCCCAGCCTGCCGCCGGGATGGAAGACGCGGAACTGTTCGGGCGTCAGACCCATGCGCTCCAGCAGTGCAACGGCCAGCGCATCGCCCAGCGCCAGCATCATCGTGGTCGAAGTGGTGGGCGCCAGACCGTTGGGACAGGCTTCGGCAACCGGCGGCAGGAGAAGCACGATATTGGCGTGCTTTGCCAAAGCGCCCGCTTTATTTGCCGTCATGGCGATCAGCGTCATGTTGAAGCGTCGCGTGTAATGAATAAGATCGGAAAGCTCCTGGCTTTCCCCTGAATTGGAGAGCAGCAGTACGATGTCGTCCTGCATGACCATGCCGAGATCGCCGTGGCTGGCCTCGCCGGGATGTACGAAAAAGGACGGCGTTCCGGTGGAAGCCAGGGTCGCCGCAATCTTGCGGGCGATGTGGCCGCTTTTACCGATGCCGGCGACGATCAGTCGACCGCGGCTGTTCTGCTTCATCGCGTGAATTGCCTCAACGGCCTGCGCGAATCCGTCGTCGAGCGTATCGGCCAGCGCGCGCAAGGCCTCGGCCTCGGCCTTAAGCACGCGCAGGGCGTTCTCAATATCCTTGTTCTTAGCTGTCTTGTCTGCCAAAGCGGCTCTCACGGTCATTTTCCAAAATATTTTAGCTCGCCCGCAATCTGGCGCTAGTGAGCGAAAATGTCAACTTCCGGCCAGCCCGCCAGGTCCAGTTGCGCCCGGGCGGGTATGAAATCGAAGCATTTCTGGGCCAGCTCGCGCCGTCCTTCCCGTTGCAGCAGGGCGTCGAGTTTGGCCTTAAGCGCGTGGAGATGCAAAACGTCGTTGGCGGCATAGGCCAGCTGCTCCGGGGTCAGGCTTTCGGCGCCCCAGTCGGAAACCTGCTGCTGCTTGCTGATTTCGATATCCAGCAGATCCTTGCACAGGTCGCGCAGCCCGTGCCGGTCGGTGAAGGTGCGGCAGAGGGTGGAGGCGATCTTTGTGCAATACAGCGGCGTGCACTCAACGCCCAGATAATGCCTGAGGATCGCCACGTCGAACCGGGCGAAATGAAAAATCTTGGTTGTTTTCGGATTGCTTAAGACCGCCTTGAGCCGCGCCGCATCGGGGGCGCCGGGGCGAATCTGGACCAAATGTGCGCTGCCGTCACCCGCCGAGAGCTGCACAAGACAAAGCCGGTCGCGGTGGTTGTTGAGCCCCATCGCCTCCGTATCGACGGCGATGCAATTTCCCAGATCGAGGTTTTTCGGCAAATCGTCGTGGTGGAGGGTTACGGTCATGAAATTGTCTATCCGTGCTGTAAAAATGCGGGCATTTCTGTTCCAGATCAACACTGTACCAAGGCTGTGGCCAGTTCAAGCGGTTTTTTGCGGGTTTTTGCGACCCTAATACTGCCCGGACTCGTTCTTTTTTTAGGCGCAGCAATAAGATATGCTGGGGCCAAACGCGAAAAACGCCTGCGGGCCTCACCCACGGATCCTTATGGCTACACCTCTCGACCTGCCCCTTGTTTCCACCATCGCGGTCGGCCTGAGCCTCGCCTTCGTGTGCGGCATGGTGGCCTCGAAGCTGCGTCTTTCTCCGCTGATCGGCTATCTGATCGCAGGCGTCATTGTCGGTCCCCATTCGCCCGGCTATATCGCGGACATCAAGATCGCGGAGGAGTTGTCGGAGATCGGCATCGTCCTGCTGATGTTCGGGGTTGGGCTGCATTTTTCCGTCAGCGACTTTCTTGAAGTGAAAAAGATTGCCCTGACCGGCGCGCTCACGCGCATCGTTCTGGCGACGCTGATGGGCGCCGGGCTGGCGCTTTACTGGGGCTGGTCGCTGCCCAGCGGGCTGGTCTTCGGCCTCGCTCTCTCCGTCGCCAGTACCGTCGTGCTGCTGCGCGCGCTGGAGGAGCGCAATCTGCTCCAAACCATCGTCGGGCGCATTTCCATCGGCTGGCTGATCGTCGAGGACATAGTCATGATCATCACGATGCTTTTCATCCCGGTTCTGAGCGGGATCGCGCACGCCGACGGCACGGCCAGCCTCGCGGGTGCGCTGGGGCAGCTGATTCTGGCGCTGGGCAAGATCGGCATATTCATTACCCTGATGCTGGTCATCGGCAAGCGGTTCTTTCCCTGGATGCTGGCGGTTGTGTCCCGCACCGGATCGCGCGAGCTTTTCACGCTGGCCGTCTTCGCAATATCGATCGGCATTGCCTTCGGCGCCGCACTATTCTTTAACGTCTCCCTCGCGCTGGGCGCGTTCTTCGCCGGCATGATGATCCGCGAATCCGATCTCAACCACGAAGTGGCGGAACGCGTCATCCCCTTCCAGGACGCTTTCGCCGTTCTGTTCTTTGTCGCCGTCGGCATGCTGTTCGACCCGGGCATCCTTTTCGAGCAGCCGCTGAATGTTCTGGCGGTCGCATTCATCATCGTCGTCGGCAAGTCCGTGCTGG